>JAQTNW010000038.1 GCA_028713655.1 Candidatus Methylacidiphilales bacterium
ACGGTGACAGGATCAATCCAGGTCAGTCCGCTTTTGTCATGAACCAAGGCCCCTTCCTTGCCGAGTTTGACAACGGACACGGGGCAAAGCGTTCCCAAACGATTGGCCATGGCTTCATAACCGTCCTTCAGCCCGGTAAAGGCCGCAGCCTCATCTTCATTGGAAAAAACAACTGTGACGTAACCGCGCAGGATCTCCTCCAGGATATCGCGTGAAGCCCGGACGACCTCGAAGGAACCCAGGTCCAGGCTGATGGTGCAGCCTGCCTTTGTTGCGGAACGCAACAACTGCAGGGTCAATTCCTTGTTGAAAAGGAGATAACCTTCAAGGTGCGCGTGGCGGCAACCGGCAAAATCCGCCTCGGTAATTTCGTCAGGGCTTAACGTCTTGGATGCGCCAAGATCGGTGCGCATGGTGCGCTGGGAATCGGGCGTGACGAGGGAAAGGCAGCGGGCGTTGGGCAGGCCGCCTGTTTTGAAGCGAGAAACATCAACCCCCATTTTTCTGAAATTATCACGGTAAAAATCCGCGTCCTTGTTGTTGCCAAGCTTGCCGAGAAAAGTCGAACGCAGGCCGAGCCGTGATGCGGCTTGGACTGTGTTGCCCGCCGAGCCGCCGGGCGCCTCCACAAGCGCGGAGTTAATCCCTCCCATAAGGGCTGACATGGTTTCGGAGTCGATCAATTCCATTCCGCCCTTGGCCCCTCCGGCTTTGTCGAGGAAAGAATCCGGAACGCGGGCCAGGGAGTCCACAATGGGGGCGCCGACGCCGATGAGATCAAACGATTGCATGGCAATACGTTTACATGAAAGGGAGCAGGGAGTGCGAATTTTTTTTAAAGAATGAAGGGGATGGATTTACAAAGGCATTTTAACGCAAAGTGCGCAAAGCGCCTGCAGCGCCCGGGTTGGGTGTTGTGGCGTAGGCAAAAATATATTGTGAGACTTGGGTGTTTTACCTATAATCCCACTATGATGACGTTGACAGAAGTTGAAAGTCTTGCTTTTAAACTCTCTGAGCAGCAAAGAGCTGTGCTTGCAGCCCGCATCCTTGATACCCTGCCACCGGCTTTGGCCGATTCTGACGATGGAATTGTGGAGGCGCTACGGCGCGACATCGAGATTGATTCAGATCCCAGTATTGGAATCAACCTCGAACAGTTCGATCGCCTAATTGCCCAACGCAGATGAGCCTACGGGTTGTATTCCATCCGAAGGTATTTTCGGAGGTTGATACAATCATGGAATATTACGAAAGTGTTGCAGGCCCGCATCTTGCCGATGACTTTTATGCTGAGTTTCGCCTTTTTGTTCAAGATGCCTCGGATGACGCGGAAAAATATAATATAAGAAAAGGCAATTTCAGAAGAGTGAATCTGAAACGATTTCCATTCAATTTCCTTTTTCGAGTGGAGAAGGATGCCATTCGCATTTTGGTTATTCGACATCATGCCCGCCGACCAGCATACGGCACTAAAAGAACATGAAGGTAGGCAGAGCGACGCGCCTAGTTCCCATCCCTTTGGCACTTCGGCTGCTACCAACCAAAACATTTTTTCTTTCCCTTGGATTTGCTTCGCTTTTAACGTCGCCCCTTTTTGCCCAGGTGCAGATCCGTGAGGTGGTTCCCGGCAAGGTTTATCTCGAAACCAGCGGGCTCGAGATTCCGCTGATGCTGCACGGGACGGGCTTCAAAACATTGACAAAAGCGGAAGCATTTTATGAAGGCAACCCCGACCCCTATCTATCCGTCCAGCTTGGTGTCCCGGGAGAGAACCGCGTTTCCGTGACCCTCATTGCCCGGCCCGATACGCCCCTTGGACCGGGACATTCGCTCCGCCTCAAGACGGAGGACGAGGCTTGGGTTGAGGTGCCGCTCGTCCTTGAAATCGTGGCGCCGGGGGACAAGCGCGCCACCAAACCGAATACCGCCAGCGCACTGGAGGCTGTGGAAGTTGCGAAGGGAAAACGGGTCGTTATTTCCGAAAGCAAAGCGCCCGTGATAACCAACACCGTGCCAAAACCACTCTATGTCGAGCCCAACGGCCAGAGCCAGACGCTTGTGCTCAAGGGGCGCAATTTGCAGTCGATCACGGATGTCCGGGTGCGCAAGGCTTCCCAACCGCCCAAATACCGCAATCAGGAGGGCATTTTGCCGGCGCGTCTGCGCCAGGACACGATTGAGGTGGATGTACTGGCCACGCCTGACACGCCGGTTGGAGAAAAATACGCGCTGGATCTGATGATCAAGGAGTATCTGGCCGGGACCGTCACGTTCGTGGTGGGCAAGCCCGCGCCGCCACAGGCTGCGCCTGTTCCCGCTCCACGGGTGATCGAGATCCCAGGCCCGATTCCGACGAATCCTCCCGCGCCATAACCGGTTTTTGCCCGCGAACCGCCGCCGCGTAAAGCTATGCCGGTCAGGAGCACGCGAAAGCAAAGCAAACTTCATTTTTATCCGCAGATTAAGCAGATTTTCGCAGACGGCAAACACAGCATCTCACACGGAGCCTCAAAGACACGAAGGAAGGTTCGTCGAAGGACGGGTTCGTCCGGTATGCGAACAAAGAACCACGAACCTGAAAACCAAGGACCCTTTCCCTCTGTGTTCTCTGCGGCTCTGCGGTGAATACTTTTTCCTATTTCAGCAGGCTGTTCATCTGATTGATGATGGGCATGTAAATGGAAAAGGCTTGGAACAACACCATCGCCAGGGCGATCAAAAAAGTGGCTCCAGTGAGAAAATGAACCAGAAGCGCGGACTTGCCTGAAAAATCGTCCTCGGCCAGCACGGCGGCCTTTTCGAGCATGTCGGGCAGCGTGCCGCTCAGTTCCCCGGTCGAAATCAGGCTGCGGGAATTCTCATTCAGAAAGCGGCAATGCGAAAGCGCAGGCGCCAGGGTTTCACCCTGGTTGAGTTTTGCCTCGGCTATTTCCAGATCCAGAACCGCCGCAGGGCTGCCGATGGCGTTTGCACTGGCGGGAATGGCCTCCCGGAATGTGGTGCCTGCCAGGAGGAACGCGCGCAGGCAGCGGCAAAAGTTTTGCGTGGCATACGACTGGATCACCGGCCGAACACCCGGCAGGCCGATCAAGATGCCATCGATCCGCGCCGCTGCGGCCATGTCGCTATTGCGGGTTCGGAACACGAACCAGAGGCCCAGGATGATCAGATACAGTGGAGCCAGCCCCGCCAGGATGACTCCCACAGCAGTTGGAAGGCCGTCCAAGAGCATGTACCGGATGGATGGAATCAATACGGCTGCATGATAAATAAAAAGCGGATAGGCCAGTTGGCGTAGCAAGCGTTCAACCAGCTTTCGCCGCTTTTCTGCAAGCGCGGAAGCATGATCCAGCAGAGCCGATATCTGGCCGCTTTTTTCTCCGGCTGCAATCAAGGCAAGCGTGGTGGAGTCAAAACATTCCGAATGCCGCCCGGCGGCCACATGGAAAGTGTCGCCCCGCCCTAGGCTGTCTGCCATGTCGAGGGCAGCATACCGCCACTTGCCGCTGAACTGGGTGGCGATGGAGCGGAGGCCCTTTTCCAAGGGGACCCCGGCCTGCGATAGTGCGGCGGTCTGGTGCAGGAAGTTTTCGAGGCAGATATCCGACATTAGGGTAAAAATGGACGGAATACCGCCGGGGCGCAACGTATTCCAACAGGCGGTAGTGAGAAAGGGCACTTGGAACAGGGTTCTAAAGAACTCAGGACGCAAAAAATGCATCAATCATTTTGAACATTATGGCGGCAAATCGGTCTATAGTACCGAGTAGCCTATCCTAAAGGCGGGAGTGCGTTTCCTTGGGGTTCCATCATCCCACACCTCCTTGTCGCACTCCCGCTTTTTAGTGCCCAAATTGGGGCCTCTCCTTCCTGAGACGGCCCAAAAGAGCAAGGAGCCTTGGGGCAGGACAGATTATTTAGGCGCTCTACAAGAATAAGCGCTATAAGCATTTAACTCTAAGACATTTATAAAAATAATATCCCCATTTGTAATCAGATTGTAACAATCCAAAGCTTGCTTTTATTAAGCCTCCTTATGTAATTTAGCTATCAATCCATGAGCGCTAAAATTCTGATTATCGATGATGAACCCGATGTGGTGGACCTCATCAGCATGAACTTGAGGTCCGGCGGTTTTAAAGCCTATTCAGCCGATAATGGCGAAACCGGCATCGCCAAAGCCAAATCGGAAATACCTGCATTGATCATTCTGGATTTGATGCTGCCGAAGATTTCCGGAATCGAAGTCTGCAAGCTGCTGAAACGGGATGTCTTAACCAACAATATCCCGATTATCATGCTGACGGCCAAATCGGAAGAAGTGGACCGGATCGTCGGACTTGAACTGGGTGCCGATGATTATGTGACCAAGCCCTTCAGTCCAAGGGAGTTGCTTCTGCGGATTCAATCCGTCCTGCGCAGAGGCAAGACCCCGGCCTCAAAAGCACAACGGGTCAAGCTGGGAGGATTACTGCTCGATCATGAGCGGCATGAGGTTTTTACGGAAGGTTCCAAGGTGGATTTGACAGCCACTGAATTCAAGCTGCTTGCAATCCTGATGGAAAGAGAGGGCCGCGTACAAAGCCGCGACCGGCTGCTGAATGATGTTTGGGGATACGAGAGCGTCATCGACACCCGCACGGTGGACACGCATATCCGCCGCCTGCGCGAGAAAATGGGCGGGTTATGCGAGTACATCGAAACGGTACGCGGAGTAGGCTATCGCATCATGGACCCGGGGGAGTAGGGATTATTTCCTGCTTTGCAGGCGCCCCCGTGTGCCCGACAATGTCATGTAAATGGCCGGCATCCTCATAATTTCCGTTAGTTTGCTGTTAGTGGGCGGGACAGCCCTCTATCTTTATCTGGAACTTGTTTTACCCCTGCGCCAAATCCGGCATTTGTCGGAAAAACTGCTCGGGAAAGGGAAGCCCGGCGCCTTTGACAAGGGCTTTTTGGGGTTGGGCCAGATATTCCGAAACCTGAATGCCATCGAAACGCATTTACGGGAATTAAACAGCCAAGCCCATGTCGAGGAATTCAGCCTCAAGACCATCCTCGCCAGCATGGCGGAAGGCGTGATCATCACCAACCCCAAGAGCACCATTCAGGCCGCCAATCAAGCCTTCATGCAAATGTTCGGGTTGCAGGGCGATCCGATCGGGCGGTATGTCATGGATGTTTTGCGCCAGGCTGAAATCAAATCGCTGATCGATATATCGGTTACCACACTCAGAGAAAGCACGGGGGAAGTCGTGATTGAGGACCTGCTGGATGACAAAAACCAGCGCAAGGTTTTCCAAGTGAGTGTTTCACCGCTGGGCGGCACACCCGAGAAGCTCAAAGGCGTGGTGGTGGTTTTTCACGACATTTCGCGGATCGTGCAATTGGAGCAACTGCGCCGGGAGTTTGTGGCCAACGTGTCGCATGAATTGTGCACGCCGCTGGCCATTTTCCGGGGTTACCTTGAGACGCTGCTGGATAACCGGCGGATTCCCGCCGAGGAACAAACCCGCGTGCTGAACGTCATGAAACGGCATTCGGACCGCTTGAATGCCCTGGTGGAAGATCTCCTGACGCTTTCCCGGCTCGAATCCGGCCGGATCCAGCTCGAATTCATCAAGTTGAACATCAGCCGGACGTTCAAGCAGATTTGCGAAGACTGGCAAAATCAACTCCGTGCCAAATCCTGCAAGCTTGATGTTATCTGTCCGGACCAGGCGCCGATGGTGGAGGTGGACACGCTTCGCTTCGAGCAGGTCTTTTATAATTTATTGGACAACGCGCTCAAGCATTCCGAACGCGGCGGACGGGTTGAGATGGGTGCGGTCTGGAGCGGCGGTTCTCACATGGATTTTTACGTGAAAGACAACGGGGCCGGCATTCCCAGCGACAAAATCGGTTTTATCTTCCAAAGATTTTACCGCGTGGACAAGGCGCGCTCCCGCGAGCACGGCGGAATCGGGCTCGGGTTGGCGATAGTAAAGCACATTGTGCAACTCCACGGCGGGCGGGTTTGGGCGGAAAGCGCGGTGGGCCGCGGTACGACCGTCTGGTTCCGGCTGCCTATTGTGCAGGATGGTTCAACCGTGCCAGAACCTCAGGATCCCGCACGTCCTCCCAGCGGCCGTGCAACTCGCGCCCCTTGATGCGAAGTCCGGATGCGGCCATTGCGTTGATGGCTTCCGTCAACTCGTATTCCCCGCGCGGGGAGAGTTGCAGGCGGGAAGTGAAATCGAAAAGAGCGGGCTTGAAAAGGTAGATGCCGGCATTAAACCAGGGCGTTTGAACGGTCCCGGACGCGGCCTTTTCCACAATGGCTTTGAGCAGAAAATCTTCGTCGAAAATCACGGCGCCGCCATGCTTCAACTCCATACCCCCTTTTACGGCGATCGCTCCGTCAAATCCCTCCAGCGCTGCGATATGCCCGTATTCCTCCGGGCTTGCAAGATAGCTGTCCCCGTAGGAAAGGAGGAAGGAATCCCTCCCGACCCAATCGCGGGCCAGTTCGGGCGCCTTGCCGGTGCCGTCCTGAGTTGTTTGCCGTCCATAGCTTGCGGAGATGTTGAATCTGGAGCCGTCTCCAAAATGTTTTTCAATCACTTCAGCCCGGTGGCCGGTGATGAAGAAAAAATCCCGGATGGGAGCGAAATCACGAATGCCGGCCACGATATGTTCGAGGATGGGACGGCCCTGGACTTCGATCATGGGTTTGGGGAGCGTCTGGGTGATTTCGCCCATTCTCTTTCCCTTGCCAGCCGCTAAAATTACTGCTTTCATGGCCGCTCAGCTTTTTTCTAATATCCGATAATTATTCAAATGGAGTCCGATTATGCCGATCTATAATGATGTTGTTGAAACTGTGGGAAGAACGCCCTTGGTCAAGCTCAACCGTGTCACAGCGGGCTGCGGCGCCACCGTGGCGTTGAAGTGCGAGTTTTTTAATCCTCTGGGCAGTGTCAAAGATCGTATCGGCGCCGCCATGATTGAGGACGCCGAGAAGAAAGGGATTCTGAAAAAGAACACCGTTATCATCGAGCCGACATCCGGGAACACCGGCATCGCTCTGGCTTTTGTCGCCGCCGCAAGAGGGTACAAGTTGATTTTGACCATGCCTGAAAGCATGAGCCTGGAGCGGCGCACGCTGCTGGCGCTGTTGGGCGCGCAACTGGTGCTGACACCCGCGGCTGAAGGAATGAAAGGGGCCATCGCCCGCGCCGAGCAGTTGCACAAGGAAACGCCGAATTCCTGGATTCCGCAGCAGTTCAGCAATCCGGCGAACCCGGCAATCCACAGCAAAACCACAGCCGAGGAAATCTGGAAGGATACGGATGGCAAGGTGGATTTTTTGGTTTCGGCCGTGGGTACAGGCGGAACAATCACGGGTGTCGCGGAGGTCATCAAGGCCAGAAAATCCTCTTTCAAGGCGGTTGCGGTGGAACCGAAGGATTCCCCCGTTATCACGCAGACCCGGAATGGCGATCCGGTCAAACCCGGGCCGCACAAAATCCAGGGCACAGGCGCGGGCTTTGTTCCGGAAAACCTGCACATGAAGGTGGTGGATGAAGTGATCACCGTGACAAACGACGAGGCTTTTGACATGGCCCGCCGGATTTGCCGTGAGGAAGGATTGTTGGTCGGAATTTCGACCGGCGCCAACGTGGTTGCGGCCATTCAACTGGCCAAGCGTCCGGAAAATGCCGGCAAACTGATCGTGACCATCGGCTGCAGCACGGGTGAGCGCTATCTCAGCACCGCACTGGCTGACGAAGCGCGCAAACAGGTGGGTTCCTGATTTTTTGAACGGGCCTGCTTTTTCCGCCACTCTGTAGAAGCGACGGGATCTTCACGCGTCCGTGGATTCTCATGAAACATGGCGAGGTGAAACCAAAAACACATCCACATTTGGCGGGTGGGTTTATTCATGGATGGGGTTGGATCATCGCGGGATTTTTGCTGGTTCTGTATTATTTGCAGGCGGTCACTGCCTGCCGACATCAATCCGTTACATTTGATGAAACCACGCATTTGACCGGTGGTTACCTGCTCTGGACGCATCCGGAATGCAAGCACACGCCTTCCAACGGCGTACTGGCTCAGCAACTTGCGGCCCTGCCATTACTGTTCAATAATTTGTCATTTCCCGAACTAAACCATGAGCCGTGGAGCCGCATGGATGAATGGGGGGTGGGCTACAGTTTCCTTTATACGATGGGCAATTCCACCGAGTCCATGCTTTGGCAGGGACGCGCCATGATTGCCCTGCTGGGATTGGCCGCCGGGGCTTTGGTTTTTGTATGGTCCCGCGAATTATTCGGAATGGCGGGAGGGCTCATATCCCTGTTTGTGTTTGCCTTTTGTCCCACGATGCTGGCCCAGGGCACGCTCGTCAGCTCCGACATGGCGGCCGCCTTTGGTTTTTTGATCGCCACGCATGCCTTTTGGAAAGCCACTCACAGGATATCGGCTTGGACTCTTTTATACAGCACCCTGGGTCTGGGTCTTTTGATTATTAGCAAGATGTCATCCATTCTGATTGCGCTGATTTTCGCCTTGATTTTGGTTGTGCGTATTTTTTCCTCGCTCCCTGTGCAGGTGGATTTTGGATTCGCCTCCCGGCGCTGTGAAGGCTGGCGGCGCGGCATCGCCTGGGCCGGACTATTACTGACGCAAGCCATTGGTGTAATCGGGATTTTATGGCTGGTCTATGATTTTAACTATCTTTCGATGAAAGCCGTTGAAATCCGGCAGCAACTGCTTATTTCCGGGCCGGTTCTGGAAGGCTGGGTTTTGGACGCGATTGCGCGTTCCGGGCTGATTCCCCCCGCATTTGTCGAGGGGCTAACCTCGGCCATTCGATCCGCCGAGCTGAGGATGGCATTTTTAAACGGCCGGTATTCGGTTCAGGGGTGGTGGTGGTTTTTTCCCTATGCATTTCTTGTCAAAACCCCGTTGGCTTCCCTCGCTTTGATTTTAATGGCCGGACCGACTTGGATTCTTGCAAAGAGAACCGCTGCGGCCCAACGCGCCGGAAACGATGACAGCATCCGCCTGCCCTCCCTTTATGAACTTTCTCCGCTTCTAATCCTGGTCTGTGTCTATGCAGTTGTCTGTTTGACAAGCAAATTGAACATCGGATACCGGCACATGCTTCCGATGATTCCACCTCTCTACATTTTGGCGGGAATGAATGCCTGGTTGCTTTTTCAATGGAAGCCCTGGGGCCGTCTCGCTGTCGGCACTTTACTGGCAGGTGTACTGGGCGCATCTCTCTCGCTACGCCCACATTATCTGGCTTTTTTTAACAGCCTGGCCGGCGGCCCGAAAAACGGTTATCGTCATTTGGTGGATAGTTCCCTGGATTGGGGCCAGGACCTGCCTTCGCTCAAGGATTGGCTGGACAAGAATGAATCAGGCAAAAAAACACCCGTCTATTTTTCCTACTTCGGCACGGGAAGCCCTGAATATTACGGGATCAAATCCCGGCGCTTGCCGGGATTTTTCGACTGGCGCCAGCGGGAAGCTTATCCCATGGAAGGAGGCGTTTACTGTATCAGCGCCACGACGCTGCAGTCCGTATATAATCCCTATTATGGTCCCTGGTGCGTGCCGTATGAAAATCTTTATCGCCAGTTGACGGGCGAACTATCTACTTTGGATCAAACAGCGGGCAATCCGTCCGCGCGCCTGAAGCTTTTTCAAGAAAAGGGACAGGCTTACTGGGAACAGCGGATTGCCGCGTATGAGCAGTTGCGCTTTGCGCGGCTATGCGCCTGGCTGCGGCAGCGGGAACCGGACGACGAGGTGGGATATTCGATTTTGATTTACCGTCTGAGCGATGCGGACGTCCAGCAGGCTTTGTCAGGACAACCGGCTGAATTGCTGCCTGCACAGGTGGATCTTATGAGAAGATGAGGATGGATTTCCAGGAATGGAAATCGTTCTTAGTTCCCGGTTCCTGGTTCTTTGTGGTTCAACTGAATTGTCGAAGCAACCGGACGGTACAGGATATAGACCAGGCCGCCCAAAAGGGAGTTGGCCAGCATCATGCTGAAAGCGACCAGCGAGGCGGCCAGGGCTTGTTCGGCTTCAATGTGGGCAAGTACGCCCAAAAACAAGACCATCAGGTATTCGCGTACACCCAGCCCTGCGATGGTGATGGGGACGGCATTGGCGGCCAGTACGATGGGTACAAAACCCAGCCAGAGTACAAAGGGCATGTGAATGCCAACCGCAAGGCCGGCCAGATAAAAGACCCCACACAGGAGGACTTGCGTGAACAAGGCGGCACTCAGTACCTGGGCGAGATTTTTCTTATGTGAATAGACCAGACTGTTGATCCGCAACAGTTCCACTTTGATTTTGGAGGCTGGAAGAAGCTGCAGACACCAATCTGAAATATTTCTCAGGAAAAATCCTCTGTGAAGAAAAAACAGCAGGCCGAGGAGCAGGACGGCGGTGCCGACGGCTGAAATTCCAATTGCCAGCCAATAGGAGGCGCGGGATGCGGACAGAGCCTGCCATTGCCAGGGAATACAAAGCACGGCAAGCACCAGGACAGCGGCCAGGCCGATCATGCGGTCGATGAGCACGCTGGTACAGGCTTCCGCCACGCGGCCTTTGGTTAGGCGTGAAATATAGAGCATTCGCGTCAGGTCGTCTCCTGTCGGCCCGGGCAGGAACATCAGGAAAAACTGGCCAATTTGCGCGATACAGACCAGGGAACGGAGACGGATTTGAATGCCAAAAACACCCAGCAAACGCTGCCAGCGCCATCCGGCAATCACAATGGTTGAGAGACAGAGGAATATGCCGAGAACCACCGGGGTGTGGCGCGCATTATAAATGGAAGCACAGACGTGGGCCAGGCTGGCTTTGCGGAATAGCAACCCAATTGCAAGGACTGAAAAGCCGGCCTTGGCAAAAAAAAACACCGTTTGTTTACGGTTCATTCTGACACCAATGGTATAAGATTGCATTGCATGCAGATTTCGAGAGGGGGGTTCTATCCGCCTGTAATTGTCAAAGTAGGGAGGGGGACAATGAATTTTCCGCCATTTTTTAAATAGGATTCGTGTTTTTTAATAATCATGTCGGCAAATCTCCAGGCGAGTATGACCACTGCATCCGGCTTGTCGTTGTAAAGTGCTTTCGGGGAAAGCACCGGAATATGGTGGCCTGGACTGAACAAGTTTTGTCTCAGAGGGTTGTCGTCGATGATGCAGGAGAGGGAATCCCCTAGATCAAAATGATAAATCAGAACCGTACCTGTGGCTGAAGCGCCATACCCGGCGATCTTATTTCCCGTGGATTTGAAAGGTGTCAGCGCCCGGTTCAAGTCGGATTTTGCCTTTTCTATGTTAGCGGCATAGATCTTGTATGTTTCCAAATCGTAGAGACCGAATTCATTTTCGAGATTCAAAATAGCGTCAACGGATGGAGAAGCCTTGCGCGGACCGTTTTCAAGCTGGGCAAAGCAGCGCAGGGACCCTCCTTTGCTCGGTGTGCGCTGCACATGCAGAAGCTCCAAGCCGTGGCGGCGAAGGAATAGCTGCAGGGGTTTTGCAGAGTGATGACTGAGATGTTCATGGTAAATGAAATCAAAAACCATATTTTTGACCATGTCCAACATGTAAGAAACCTCAAATACAAACAGGCCTTCCTGTGAAAGCATGGCGTGCACTCCGGCTGCCATGTCTCCCAATTGATCGGAATGGGCAAACACATTGTTGGCGGTGACAAGTGAAAATGGGCCGCGTTCGGCGCGGAGTTTTCGGCCAAGCTCGCCGGTAAAAAATGAGGGAACGGTTTCGATGTCTGACGCGGTCGCTGCTTCGGCGATATTCTGCGCAGGATCTATGCCCAGGACGCGCAACCCGCGTTTTTTAAAAAACCCAAGCAGAGTGCCATCGTTGCTGCCGATGTCGGCGACTGTAGATCCGGGCGCGGGTTGTGCATAATCAATGACTTCATCGGCATAGGTGCGAAAATATTCCACCAATCCGGGGGAGCTGGCGGTGGTGTAAATATAGGAGCCGAAGAGCAGTTTGGGCGAGACAACGTCAAGGAGCTGGGTATGTCCGCAGTTGTGGCAAAGAAACAGATCCAGCGGGAAAGCTTCCTGGACCTCCTGAAGGCGGGATGCTGGAACGTAAGCGTCCACGGGTGGGCAGGGCGTCAGTTTCAGCACCAATGAGAGATCCCGGCCTTCGCATAAGCGGCAGGTATTGCGGTGATAAAATTGAGCGCTCACGATTTGGATTTTTTTGATGACGGCCGGGAAATCTTTTTGCGAGGTCTTTTTGGGGAAGGCAACATCTCGCGCACCAGGGCTTCCTGATAAAGTAACGATATCCCGCCGTCCACGACAATATCCTGGCCTGTAATGAAAGAGGCATTGTCGCTGCACAAAAACAGGACTGCTTTTACCACCTCTTCGGCTGTGCCCATCCTGCCGAGGGGCACCATTTTTTTGTAAACGCGCATCAGGCCGGGGTTCCCAATGAAAAAACTTTTGGATTCTTCCTTGAGCACGGTTGCCGGAGACACGCTGTTGACACGTATTTGGCGTGGGCCGAGAGTCGCAGCGTAGTAGCGAACCATTTGGTTCAGACCGGCCTTCCCCAAATGATAACCCAAGGGAAGCTTCTTTGTAATTAAATGCGCATTAATGGAGCTTACAATCACGATTGAGGCGCCGGCGGGATCAAAAGAAACGGTTGCAAAATCAATGGCTTGTTTTGTTCCTGTCAGGGTTGTTTGGATCTCCCCATCCCAGTTGTTGTCTTTGCCACGGTAACGCTGGAAAAAAATCAAATGGTTCAACTTCCCGTTATTTTGGACAATCTTCCCCAGCGCGGCTTGCAGGTCGGCACGATCCGAAACATCGGCGCTCCAATAGCGCGCGCCGGAAACTCTGCGTCCGCTTTCCGGGGGGTGGCGCGCTATGACGGAGACGGCGTGGCCTGCTGCAGCCAGCATTTTCACGGCAACGTGACCGATGCCTTTCGTACCGCCAATAACAAGAATGTGTTCTTTGTTCACGACAGGAGGAATGTTTTGTTCTATGCCGCTGCCTTGAGGCGGTTCAGGAACTTTTTCGCCTCGCCAGGGTTGCTCTCATCCGGAGCCCAGGGAGCCCATAATGTATCTTCCCTATTGAAGGGGCCAGGTGTCGCCTCATGGATTACAAATGTTCCGGGATGCATGACAAGAGTGTGCCAAACACCCGCTGGAACCCGGATGTAAAATTGCCGCCCCGAATTTTGTGGGCCGAGGGGAATGATGTCGGTGATATCCCCGTTTTCGTTGAAGAAATAAAAATCGGCTTCTCCTTCGAGAATGTGCAGGGACTCGTCCTTGCCCAGGTGCTTGTTGGGGTGGACATAGGTTTGGTCCATGTAAACGACAAACATCTCATGCAGGTGTGCGGAAACGTCCTTGTGGGCGCAAAGGCGGACCCGCTTGCGTTCGCTTTCGGACACCTTGCTTTTCAAAAAAGACATTTCCTTGCGTCCCACACTCACAATGAGTTCGTCTGCAATATAAACTTCCGCGTTGATGCGGTTCATTTTGAGCAAATTCCGCTCCCGGCGCGCGGGTTTGATGCCAGCTACGTAGGCAGGGACTTCCGGGCTGTTTTCCTGTGGCGACCACGGGGTGAAAACCGTATCCTCCCGTTTGAAGGGGCCCGAAGTGGTTTCGTGAATCAGCATTATATCCGAATCCAGCACCAGGGCGTGGTTGGCAGATTCTGGAATCCGGCAGTAGAACTGGAATCCGGAAGAATATTCTCCCAGCGAAACGACATCGGCGCTGCGGCCATTTTCATCGAAAAAAACATAGTCGCCCGACCCCTTGATGACATGCAACGATTCGTCCTTGCCAAGATGCTTGCTGGGCCGGATGTAGGAATCCTTGGTGAATCCTATAAACATTTCATGGAGGCGGTCGTCGTTGGATTTGTGGGCGCAAAGGCGGACTCTTTTTCGAGCGCTCGACTCAATTTTACTTTCCAGAAAATCCAACTCAGATTTTCCGACATTTGGAAATTTCGCTTCGGTTATGTAAACATCCTGTCCTGCGGTTTTTAGTTGCAACATAAAATCTCCTCCCGCAACGGCCAGGCCGCCATTTCGTCGGGTTTCCCAAACACTTCTATCGTTTTGTGCAGCATAATGCAAAGAGGTAGTGGGCCATGGGGTGGTAACCGGTGTGGACGACCTCGTCATTCATTGAAAATATGAAAACATTATGAAAAAATTTCTGCATCAGGATTTTGAATTGAAGCGCCTCCTTGCAGTTGACATGGCCTTCCTTGCTGGCCGGGGATGCATAAACCTGGGATTGCAGGGACGGGCTTCCCAAAATCAACACCCCATTGGGATTCAGGGATTTTACAATATTGCCGATAAAGCGGTCCTCATCCCGAGGTTGGATGTGCTCGATGACGTCCAGGGCGTAGGCGCCGTCGAAGGCTTCTTTGAGCGGGCCGACGAGCATGTCATGAACCTTGGTTATAATGGGCCAGCGTGGATCCATGGCGGCGGCGGCGCTTGCAATGAAAAGGGGATCGAAATCGACGGCAGTGACAAACGGCACTTCCTGCCTGACAACGCGCGTGCCAAAGGCGTCGGCACAGCCGATTTCCAGAACATGGTTCATTCCAGACAGCATTTTTGAGACAAACTTGTATCGTGAGAGCACGAACCCGAGGCGCCGCGGGTCATCCTGCCAGACCTGACTGCTCATCAGGCCGAATTTCGACAATCCTTGCTTCTCCCGCTCAATCAGGAATTGATACTGCTTTTCGCGCGTTTGATTGGGCTTCATACCTGAACTTCTTGGAGGGAACGCATGGCCTTGGCAAGTTGTTTCGTTTTTCTTTCGGTTTGATTTTCCGAGGGATTTGAAAAGACGCGTCGGCTGCCGCCGGATGGGAGAAACTCGTTCAACTGGATGCAACACCATTTGATCTGATAAACCGGCAGCAGGAGTTGGACGCGATCCGACAGGGTGGGCAGGGCCATTTTTTCGGAAATTTCAGAAATGAATAAATCCAGTTGCGAGCGATCCACCGGGACCGCGGGCTGGCAAAAGAAGTCGCAAACCATTTTGGCCGGGTCATCAAAACCCGCATATTCAAAATCAATGAATCGCAAGCGGCCATCGTTTCCAAATAGGGCGTTGTGAAAGCCAAAATCCGAAGGTGACACGCAGCGCTTATCCCGGGGCAGTACGTGATCCGTCTGTATCTGGGCGTGTTTTATTGCTTTTTCAGCCCATTGCCGCCATTTGGGAGCCAGTTGCCCCGTGATAAAATTGAGGGCTTCCCGGCCGATGTCCGTGGAGGCTTCCGTTTTCTCCAGTGCGGCGATCCGTGATTCAATGCGATCCAAGTGCTCGCGCAGGCTAAAACAGGCTTCGGATGCCGCTGGCAGGCGGGAGGCTTCTGGAGACAGGCGGTGTTGGTTTAATTCCTGAAAAAAATCCAGCGCCTCTTTTACGATATCCGGGTTGGATGTTTGAGGTTTCTCCCCTTCAATGAATTCAAACAGGCCCAGTTTTTCCCCGGGCAGCCATGCAATGGGTTCCGGGGTCCGCCGGATGCCTGACGCCCGGATGAAAGTATAAAAGGCCTGTTCGGCGGCAAAGCGGTCCCGGAGATCGTCGGGATGTTGAAAGTAATGTTTGACCAGAAGCGTTTTACCGGGAGCGTCAGCCCGGTACACGCGATTGTTGCCGGTACTGAGCAGAGAGGTCAGGAAAAAATCGCGGAGCAACCCGGCTTGCTCGATTGAAGCTCGAATAGGGCTTTCGAGATCCACACTGATGCCTCTTGTGTCAGTTTCGGCCATAGAGTGTTTTGGCGACCCGTCGTATAAAAATCGTTAAAAGCGTATGGGCGACAGACAAAAAATTTCGATTTGTCAGGGCGTTCGATTTCCCTCCTTTGCGTTCGGCGGCGCGAACCGGTACCTCCAGATAGCTGGTGCCGCGATCCAGCAGTTTGGTAAGCAGATCCGCCTGAAATCCAAATCCGCGTGAGTTTGAATGCCAGCGCATGACTTGGTCGCGCCGGATCACGGGCAGGCCATTATAATAATGCAACTTGTGGCCGCTGATGGTGTTGACCAGGGCGGTGAAGGCCCACGATAAAAAGCGGCGCCGCCAAGTCCTGCCGGCTGTGCCCGCCGGGTGGTAGGGAATGATGATATCGGCCTTGCCAAGCTGCCGGAAAATTGTGGCCAGTGTGTCAGCAGGTTCGCCGTTTTTTCCGCAAACCAGGCGGTACCATTTGCCATGGCCCAGAAAGGCCGCCTCAGCATAGTTGTAACCCAACCCCTCGTTTTGAGATTGGACTTTGAGAATAATGGATATATCCGGGTGTTTTTGGATGTAATGATTGATGACCTCGACCGAACGGTCCCTGGAGGCGTCATCGATGATGACAATCTCAAAGGAAATACCGGCTTCGATGCACGCGGCAATTGCTGTGTCCAGCGTGCCCGCAATGTTTTCCTCTTCATTATAGCAGGCAACAAAGAGTGTCAGATCGATTTCAGGTTCCGGCATAAGGACTTTATTACTCGAACTCGCTGGCTTTACCGAGCACAAATTGCTTGGCGGCAAAAATGATTTTCGCGGCCCAAGCCAGACGCGGCCGGCCAATATGCAAAACGCCGTTTTTTTCCACCAAATCCCCGCTTTCGAGCAAGCGGTGCAGGCGCATTTCCATCAGGGATTGTTCGTTGTACTCCCGTGTGAGATCTTCAATGCGCAGCCCATCCGGGGATTTGGCGATTTTATTGTAGATACGGATGCGGATGGAAGCCTGGCCCAAGTTGGCAAAATTGAAGTAGCAATAAGAAAGGGCCAGATAGGCCGGGGCATTCACAAGCAGGACATAGTACAGGGTTTCCGGAGAAACGCCGAGATGGCGGATGCGGATGGCCTCCAGAACGGCGAGCACGCCGCCGCCGCAGAGGCAGCCTTCCGCAACCGAACGAAGGAAGTGGCTTCCGCGGCGCAGGCGGACAAGCAAAACCTGCGCGACAACATTGGCCGCAAGAGCCAACACCGGTGACAGAAGCGAGTAGTAAAACCAGGCGTCAGCCGCCCTCGGAAATAGGTCCATAAAGTTTTCGGAAGCCAAGAATGATGCGGAAAAACAGGGGTGGCTGTCCGGCAATCCTGTATTTACCGCCGGATTGAACGACCAGACCGCTCTTGATCAGGGCGGAAAGACGGGCGCTGACGAAGGGGCGGTGTGCCAGAAAACGATCCACTTCTTCCATGGAAATCCCCCCTTTGTTCCGTTGGCTGATAAAATGCATCAAACTCAGGGTTGGGCTGTCGCCTTCGATCGTTGTATAGAGGATGAGATAACAAAAGCTGCAAGCCATGTAATAAAGAGCCGTATGCAGGATCAGATACAGCGGTGTTGGGGCGAAGAGCGCCCACGCCATCCAGGCGCAGAAGACAAGGGCAAAAACGACGCCCAAGGCAAGCATTTGGCGGTGGGGCAGGCACAATTTCCAGATGAGAATATGCAAAGCCAGGGCGATGCTGAACAAGAGTGCGGTGGTGTGAAAAACAGTCATTGGAATGGGATTGGCAAATTCGGTTCTAGTCGAAATGAATGATGGCGTGAATGACCTCGCCGGAGCGCATCTTTTGGATGGTTTCGTTGATTTCGGAAAGCTTGACGCGGTGTGAAATGAATCCTTTGGGATCAAAACGCCCATCCTGGATCATCCTCACGAGGCGCGGGATGTCGAGATGGGGCTGGCTGCCGCCGCCTTCGGAACCGGTCAGAATTTTCCCAAAATGCAGCGGCAGGGTGTGCAGTGTGACGGATTTGTCGTGCGGCATGACTCCAAAAAGAACGCAGCGTCCTTTAGGCTGAGTCAAAAGATAGGCCATTTCGATGATCCTGGCCTGGCCGGTGCCGTCGATCACCACATCGGCGCCCTGCCCTCCAACGATCTCACGGACAGCCGCCGCCGCGTCGGTTTTTGAGGAATTGATCACATGGGTGGCGCCGTATTCGCGCGCCTTGTTCAATTTGTGCTCGAAGAGATCAACCGCAATAATCGGATACGCGCCCGCAAGTTTGGCGCCCAGGATGGCGCCCAGGCCAATCCCTCCGCAGCCGAAGAGGACAACACTCTCGCCGATCTTGACCCGGGCATCGTTGTTGATGACGCCGAAGCCGGTTGTCAAGGTGTCGGCCAGTAACGCAGCGATTTCAAAGTCCAGATTTTTGGGAATGGAAGTGAGGCGGTTCTCCGCCACCACGGCAAACTCATTGAAAGTAGTGACCCAGCCTGCGCTGACTTTACGCGAGCCCCATTGATAGACCGGGGCCTTGACTTGCAAGCCCGCGCCGGGGCGCCAGTGCAGGACAACAGAATCACCCGCTTTGACGCGTGTCACATCGGGACCGGTTTCGAGTACGATCCCGCCACCTTCATGGCCAAGAAGGTGGGGCAGAAACCGGTCCGGTCCCTTGACGCCGTCGATTTCCCCGAGCTGGGAACCGCAAATACGGCTGGTTTTGACCTGCACCAATACCTGGCCGGTTTGCAGGGCCGGGACTTCCACTTCGTCAAGGACGAGAGGCTTGTGTTGTTCAACCAGAATGGCTGCGGATGTTTTCATTCAAAATAAATGAAGCTGTGATCGCCGGTGTAGCCGCCGAGCTTGAACCACCAGTCCCATTCTTCCGGTGTACAGAACATTTCGCAAGTCATTTGCCAGTAGAGCAGGTTCACTTTTTCCTCTTCGTTGCGGTAGGATTCGACACAGATGTATTTGTTTTTTTTGCCGACCCGTTCGATTTCCTTCAAAGCGGCATGAAGCTGGTAGCAGTACAGGTTGTGAAGTGTGTTGATTGAGATCACCAGGTCGAACTCGTGGTCGGCGAAGGGGAGTGAGTCGGCCGAACCGAGCCGAATGCGATCCTTGACCTCGGGCTTGGCGTGCTCGATGGCGTAGCCGGAGACCTCAAGGCCATACACCTCAAGACCGGGCAGGACCTGCGTGAAATCATAAAGCAAAAAGCCCTTGCCACAGCCGATATCCAGAATTTTATCGCCGGGTTTGAGTTTGTAATGATTCACCATGGCTTGGGCGACCTTACTCCAGCGCCCGTCATACTTCATGCCGCCGTAGCCGGTTTTGCGGTCGCCGTCCCAGTAATCGTAGGCCCACTGTTTTGCCAGCTTTGCGGCCTCGGCTTTTGGAAATTCATTCACCCGGGCCAGGTAGTCCCTCTTGGTGGATTTGTGAATGATGGAAACGAAATCAACTAACGCCATAATTTTTGGATCCCTTCCGCGATATGTTCCGGCGTAAGGCCGAAAATTTTCCTGGCGGACGATTGTTCGCAGGTTTCGTGAAGAATTTCATCGCGGGTGCCAAAGCGCAGCAGGCGGGCTTGCGGGGCGGTTTGTTCGGAAAGCCATTCAGCGACAGCGCCGCCCAGGCCTCCGAGCACGCTGTGTTCCTCGACGGTGGCCACTGCCTTGAATTTGGAAAAAACTTTTGTCAGGAATTCAACATCGAGAGGCTTGATCGTGTGGAAACTGGCCACTTGTGCCGAGATGCCTCGTGTCGCCAGCAATTCGGCGGCCTGAATGGCAACGGAAAGCATCGTACCGGCGCTCAGGATGCAGGCGCCTGTTCCTTCGCGAACGGAGATGGCCCTGCCGATGGTAAAATCCGGCAGGCTTTGATGCACGTTCGGCTCCCCTTTTTTGCCGATCCTCATGTAAACCGGACCCGGCTGTTGCAACGCCGCGCGCAGGCCCGCACGTACTTCCATGGAATCCGCCGGCGCCACCACGGCCAATCCGGGCAGGAGCCGCAACATGCCCATTTCTTCGCAGGATTGATGGGTGTACCCGAGGGACGCATAGGAAAGGCCGGCGCCGGTCCCCACGACTACCACAGGCTGATGATGGTAGCAGAGGTCGATTCGTATTTGTTCCAGGCAGCGATAGGTGATGAAATTGGTAATGGTATAGCAAACCGGGCGAAGACCCGACAGGGCCATGCCTGCCGCCACGCCGATCATGTTGGCCTCGGCCACGCCGCAATTGTAAAAACGTCCAGGGCATTTTTCCTTGAAATCGTCGAAGAGACGGTTGCCAATGTCGGCGGAGAGCAAAACAATCCGCTCGTCCTGTTGGGCAAGTGTTGTGATTTCTTTTGCGAAAGCGTTTCTCATGACAGCCCGAGCTCCCGGCGCGCTGCGGCAACTTCTTCCTTGTTGGGAACGCGATAATGCCAGTTGTTGTCGTCTTCCATGAATGAGACGCCCTTGCCTTTCACGGTGTTGGCGACAATGGCGAGGGGCTTTTCTCCTTCGCCCATGCGATTCATTGCGTCGGTGAGCGCGTTTAAATCATGGCCGTCGATTTCCATTGTGTTCCAGCCGAAGGCGGACCATTTGGCGGCAAGAGACGGCAAAGCCATCACTTCGTTGCTGCGGCCCGTGGCCTGCCATTTGTTGTAATCAATGAGGATCGCCAGCCGGTTCAATTTTTGGGCGGGCGCGAAAAGCGCGGCCTCCCAGACCGAACCTTCATTGCATTCGCCATCGCTCAACGTCACAAACACGCGATAGTCCAGCTTGCGGATGCGGGCTGCCAGCGCCATCCCGATTCCAACGGGAAGGCCGTGACCAAGAGAACCAGTTGCCAGCTCCACGCCGGGCGCGCAGGCAGGGGCGGGTTGTTCCGCCAGCGGGCTGCCTTCCTGCGCAAACGTGTCGAGCAGGGATTCCGGGAAAAAGCCGCGTTTGGCCAGAACGGCGTAGAGTGCGCTGGCGGCATGGCCCTTGCTTAAAATGAAGCGGTCGCGGGATTCGGACTGTGGGGTTTTGGCGTCAATTTTAAGCACGTTCCAGTACGCGGCAACGAGGATATCGACGCAGGACAGTGCGGATGCCAGGTGGGGTGTCTCCGCACGGTTCGACATCTCAATCAGCTTGCCGCGGATTTCCCGCGCAATTTGTTCAAGATTGGAAGTGTTGGGGCTGGGTGGCATTTGAAGGTTTAAAAAGAAAGCATGCTCATGCCGCTTTTGAGCAGGGTTTGTTTGGAAATGGGGGATTGGTTGCCGATGATTTTGACGGCTTGGGCCCCGGCCAGTTGGCCCAGAAAGGTTGTCAATCCAATCGGAAGCCCCCTGACCGCGGCGAGTGAAACGATGGAAAAAAAGGCGTCGCCCGCCCCGACGGCATCAATCACATTGGTTTCCAACGGCAGGCAAAAGCTGGTCTTTTCGCCCTCATGCAGGCCGATGGTTTCAACGGCGCCGCGTGTCAGCCATGCGTACTTTGCCAAAAATGATTTTTTCAAGGCATCCAATTCGCGCAAATGTTCGATGGGGCGGCGCGCGCAGGATAACAGCAGTTCCTGTTCGTCGAGGGAAAAGGCGTCGGCGCGTTCGTATTGTCTGGAGATGATGTTAAACCCGTGATTGTTGCTGTTGGTCTGGCAATTAAGGCTCAGGAAGCGCGCCGACTCCTGAATGAGAATGCGGTGCTCGCGCTGCAGAAGGCCGTGGCCGAAGTCGGCAACAATGACCATGTCAAAATCCGCAATATCACTTAGCAGCCGCTTTTTCAGGGCTTTTTGGATCGAAGAGGAGGGAGGAACATCATCGATATAATTAACAGCAAATAATTTGATCAATTCCTTGCCCGCCGTCAACGGCTCGACGAAGCGCTGCTTTACTATCGTTGTAAAAGCAGGATCGCGCAAAATCCAATTTTCATCCGGGCTGACTTGTTGGCTCAACGCGGCATCCACCCAGGATTCTGTCCCGGCAAGACTGATAAATTTGACATGGTTGCAAAACTGCTTGAGATGGCGGTACACGGCCAGCGCGCCGCCGGACTGGGTTTCCTCACTCAAGAAACGTCCGGAAAGAATGCGGTTTTTTGAAGTGAGGCCTTGCATTTTGACGTTTGAATAACGGTCGAAAATAATATCGCCGATAAGGAGGACCTTCAGACTGGAGAGGCTGTCGACCGACTCCCGAAACTGTTCCGGGGTGCAGGTTTTTGAGAGCTCCCGGCAGAAGGTTTTGACCGGCGCGGCCAGGTTGTCGAAGTGGTTGTTGATTAATTTTGTGGAGCTAAAAACAACGGAACCCAGGTAATGGACTTCCCCTCCGTGCCGTTTCACTGCGACAACGTCATCCTCAATGTTTCCGGTGACATCATTCTCCGGATTTTCATATTCCTTCCCCTTGCAGTAAATCGCGGGCTTGACGCAGTCGATGGCTTCGACCGCCGCAGGGTGCGGAACCAGGACAATGTAATCCACGCAGGCAAGGGCGGCAAGGCTCTTGGCGCGAAGCGGGTCGTTAAAGAACGGACGACCCGGGCCTTTGTTGACATGTTTCTCCCCGGTGACTGTTACAACAAGAACGTCGCCCAATTCCCGCGCTTCTTCGAGATGATAAATATGGCCCGGGTGCAGCAGATCGAATGTGCCGTGGCATTGGACGATTTTTTTTCCTTTTGCCCTGAGTTTGTCGAAGACGGCGGCCGCGGCATCGAAGGGGATGATTTTTTCGTGCGGCATTATTTTTTGAGAAAATCATAACAGCGGGCGTCGCGGCCCAGCTTCATGAATTTCATGTTGTAATGTTCGGGCGCGTCCACATCCGGGAACTGTCCGGCCTCAATGGCGGCCCGGAGCAGCTTCACCTCGTTGCGGATGGAACTGACGGGCTTATACCCCAGCGTCTTGAGGATTTTGTTTGAGGAAATATGGTAATCGCGATGATCCTGGGTGTCCGTGATTTTGATTTCAACGGACATGTCCGAAAGCTCGGTCTGGATGAGTTTTGCGATTTCGATGACTTTGAGATTTTCAAAACCAAAATTGAAGGTTTGCCCGTTGATGAGCGCCGGATCGGTTTCGACCAACTGCGCATAGAGATGGATGATGTCGGACATGCCGACATTGGGACGCCGTTGTTCCCCTCCATGCACGGTGATGAGACGCTTGGTGATGGCGTCGGCTGTAAGTTTGTTCACGGTCAGGTCAAAGCGCTGGCGGGGAGAAGTGCCGCAAATGGTGGCGGGACGAATGTTGACCGTACAAAAATCCGGCGAAGCTGCGGCGGTCAACAGCCATTCGGAAAGCATTTTGTATTTTGAATAGAAGGTCAGCGGGGCGGGTTCCAGAAGTTCGTCGATTTCCGATTCATCCCGGGCGCCAAAGACGCTGCTGGAAGAGGCGTTGATGAAACGTTGAACACCGGCTTTGCGCGCCAGCGCAACCAGCATGCCAATGGCGTCAAAATTGACCTGCCGTGTCAGCACCTCGTCGATATCGCCGGTAGGGTCATTTGAAATCGCAGCCAGGTGAATCACGGTATCCACGCCCTTCAGGGCGGCTTGTACCGCTTGCGGGTCCCGGATGTCGGCTTCGGAAAAGGAAAAACGCCCGGACCATTTGGGCCAGGAAGGGTATTTGTGGAGTGCACGGACGCCGGCATCAGAGTACAACAACCGGTCGATGACGCGCACCCGGTGGCCGAGTTCGAGGAGATGGGGTGTGAGGCGGCTGCCGACATAACCGAAGCCGCCCGTGATAAGGATGTGTTTGTCAGGCATAAAAATCAAGGCTGATGGATGTAATCCAATGGTTTGTGTTTCAAGACGTCGAGATTATTTTGCGCCCATGCGATGGTTTCACGAATACCGTCCTCCAACTCAACCGCCGGGGTCCAGCCAAGCGTTTCGCGGGCCTTGGCATTGTCGAGCAGATAGGCCGCATCCTTGCCGGGGCGGTCCCCGGTGATTTCCGCCACAGATTCAAACTTTGCATTCATCAGTTTGCAAACGATTTCAACCACATTCCGAATGGAGATATTGCGTGTTGTGGAAAAGTGGTAGGCTTGCCCGTTTTCGCCCTGGCGCGCGGCGCGCAAGGTCCCGTCCGCCACATCCCGGACATGAACGAACGAGCGAACGGAATGGCCTCCGCCGTGCAGTTGCAGCTTCTTCCCGAGCAGAATATACAGGACGGTGCGCGGGATGATGCGGTAAAGCTGCTGACCCGGCCCATAGACATTGGCGGAGCGGGTGAAAACGACCGGAAAGCTGTAGTTTCTCAGAAACGTGCGGAGGTGCAGTTCACAGGCGGCGCGCGAGGCGGCATAGGGGGTGCTTGGATTGAAGGGCGCATCCTCCGTGATCAGGCCGCTGCAACTCCCATAGATTTCCGGTGTGGAGACATGGACATATTTTTTCAAAAAATCAAAACGCCGCAGCTTGTCGTGCAGTTTGACATTTGCGACCACGTTGGTTTGGTACCAGTGCTCAGGGTAAAGCCAGCTTTCCGCGACCATGCCCTGGGCTGCAAAGTTAACGACAATGCCCGGTTTGTATCCGGCAATGCAATCAGCCACCCGGTCTGCGTCACGGTTGAGATCGAGTTGTTCGAAATGGAAGCATTTCGGCGCGCTTTCATGCCACAGATAGGGAAGAAAAACACGGTCCGGCTGCGGAGACCGGCTGATGCCCAACACCTCCAGGCCCTGTGACAGGGCATAATCCACAAAATGGCTTCCGGAGAAGCAATTACTGCCCAGAACGGCGATTTTTTCAGGCGTCATTTTGTCTCGGAACCCTGTTCTTTTCGCAACGCCTGCAGGATCATGTGCCCGGCGATCAATTGCATGTCCTCGGCAATTTGCATGTCGTTTACCTGAAAATGAATCACCAGATCCGCCAGCTTCCTAGCGGCCCCGCCGGAATAACCTAACAAAGCGACTGTCTTCACCTTCATCTCACGCGCCTGTTCGAGGACCCGGAGAATGTTGGGTGAGTTTCCGCTTCCGGACAAAACGATCAAAAGATCGCCGACCCGTGCCAGAGTGGAAAGTTGCCTGGAAAAAATCCCATCATAACCGATATCGTTGCCCAGACAGGTGAGCACGGCGCTGTTAGCAGGAAGTGCGTGCATTCGGATTCCATGTTCGCCCTTCGGATTGACCGGATATAAGAAATCATTGGCCCAATGAAGGGCGTTGGCCGCGCTGCCGCCGTTTCCGCAGATGAACACATGCCGGTCCTGCTCCCAGGCGGCCTGCAATTCGGCGGCAAGCCTGCCGAGAGGCTCCCAGTCCTGGTTTTGAAGCGCGGAGGCCAGTCTGGAGGCGTAGTTCGAGAAGGTGGAAACCGGAAAACTGGGTGTTGCCATAAAATCCTTTTAGGGAATTCGACCCATAAATCCAGTGGATTTAACCTGCATATTTCATGCTCATTTTAATGATCAACGTGTTGGCGCAGTTTACTCGAGACGGATATCAAAATGACACAAGAGTGATAAGACACGATTGGACCTGCTATGCAGGTTATAAGATGCCTTGATTTCAGCCCTCTGCGCGTTAATTTGGTCGGGTATGGTTTCATGGAAAACTTGGTTATGCATGGCGTTGATAGGGCTGCCGCAGGCCCGCATGGTTGCGGCTGCGCCGGACCCCGACAAACCCATCCCGCTGCCGTCTGTGTTGCAGGACAAAATGTGGCAGGTGGGGCGCCTTTATGATTTTAAGCTGGACGGTTTTATGCGTACGGCGAAATTTTTGCACCCCATCGTCATGAAGACACGCGACCGGCAGATCCTTTTCGAGTTCAAGGAAAAGCCCCTGCAGATCCGCGTTGTGATGACACCGGGGGGCAGCATTATTGAACGGAGAGCCTCTTCCAGCGAAGATTGGAAACTGGTGAGCGGAAGGGACCGTTTGGAAAAAATACTGGATTCCGATGTCGCCTATGAGGATCTGGGCCTGGATTTTTTGCGCTGGTCCACAGTCAAGCCGCTGGGCTTGGACAGCATCATGACCCTGACTGCCTGGGCCTATGAATCAACCCCTCCCGGCCTCAGCAGCTATGCCAAAACACGCTACTGGATCAGTGCCGACTACCTCGCGGTACTGCGGGTCGATGCCTACAATGCGCAGAACCAGGTGATCAAGCGTGTGGAAGTCAACGGCGTGATGAAAGTCGGCCAGGCCTACACGATCAAGGAAATGATGGTTTCCTCCATGATCCCGGGGCGGGACCTTTCGCGCACACGGACCTATATCGAAATTCGCGAAGCCAAACCCGGATCAGGACTGTGAAACTGAGAATTGATTTGCACAGCCATTCGCGCTTCTCGGCGGATGGTGTGTCGGAGCCGGAGGCCATGTTTGAGGAGGCCAAACGCAAGGGTTTGGACGGCTTTGCGATCACCGACCATAACACCTGCGCCTGCGTGGATTATTTTTTACAACATGGAATGATGCGGGAGGATGGCCAGCCGGTGGATGGAATTTTGATCATCCCGGGGCAGGAAATCACCACCAGCGCCGGGCATTTGCTCGCCTTGGGCGTGCGCCTGCCGGATTTGAAAGGCATTTCTCCAGCCGAAGCCATCGAACTCATCCACCAGGGCGGAGGCATTGCGATTCCCCCACATCCCTACGACATGTTCCGCGCCGGGATCCGAGCAGCGGTGATGGATACGCTCCAGATTGACGGGGTTGAGGTTTTTAACGCGGCCACGACGTTGCGGCGTTACAACCGGCTGGCCAATGAATATGCCCTGCGACGGGGACTGCCCATGACGGCGGGCAGCGATGCCCACCACGAAGACGCCCTTGGCGTTTCCTATACGATATTGGAGCCGGACTCCTTTGATCTTGCCTCGGTTCTGGAAAGCATCCGGCATCCCGCCGGCTTGCAGCAGACCTACATCACAGCCAGGGATGCCCTTCGTAAAACATTCAACAACGTGTTCCGCCTGAAACGCCCGCGCCGCGCGGCCAAGACCCAGCAAAAGAAATGAAGCATCTGGGCATCGCCACACGGTGGATTGTGATCCTCAACGGCCTGGTGGCGGCTGTTTCGCTTTATTTCCAGTTCAAAAACGGACCGGACGGATTCAACCCGGTGCAGCAGCAAATGGGCCTGCGAATGGATCAATTTTGGAATGGAGCGTGGTGGCAGATTTTTACAAACACCTGGGTTCATGCGGAGTTCCGCGGCATGGGCGTTTTGCATATCGTTTTCAACATGATGACCCTCGCAGGGTTCGGGACTGTGCTGGAACGCGAACTGGGAGTGCGACGCTATCTTGTCCTTTATCTCCTCTCCGGATTGGCCGGCAACCTTTTCGTAATGGCCGAAGCCACAATCCGCTGGCTTGCGTTCGGCCAGCCACAACTGCTGCATGTTTCCGTGATTGGCGCCAGTGCTTCTGTTTTCGGCGTGGTGGCCGCCTTTTCGCTGATTTATCCGGATGTCAAACTGTACCTCATGTTGATACCGATCCCGATCCGGGCCGTGACCGCCGTCCGCGGATTGGTTGTCGCCAGCGTTATTTTCATGCTGACCTCCACGATGGACTTTATCGCCCATTCCGCCCATATCGGAGGCGCGCTGGTAGGCGGACTGCTGATGTGGGTCTGGCTGCGGCGGGGAGGATTCAGTCCAGCCCGGCACGAATTTGAGATCGAGACCGGTGTCCCGCCGGATTTGGACGAGGCGCTTGCCGTCAGCTTGATGTCCAGGACCGAAATCTTGTCCGAGCTGGAGCGGATTTTGAGCAAAGCAGCCCGGGAAGGCGCGGATAGCCTGACAAGCCGCGAGCGTAAAATTCTCAGGCGCGGACAGGCGATGTTGAAGTAGCCATCGAAAAAGACAAACCAAAATAGGATTGGCCACAAAAGAACGCATGGAGCGCAAAAGGCTTCACACATCCTGTTTAAAATCCTATGAGATCCTTGTGTTCCTTTGCGGCAAACCAGTGCGGCAGGATCGTCACGGCCCAGGATGGGCCTCGCGATGACGAACAGCTCGAGTCGGCACGCTTCGCCGGTACTACAGCCCCACGCACCCGCGTCATTGCGAGGAGCGGAGCGACGCGGCAATCCAGAAATCCTGTCTATCCATTTCCTAAGTTGACCCAATCCTCCTTGTGTATAACGGAGAGCCGGCAAGGTGTGCGCGCAAGGGAATTTTGCGCATCATTAAAAGCCGCCTGTATTCCGGGAGAATTTAACCCATGACGCTGCGCCCCTGTTTTCGGACGATACCCGAAGCCTGGAATGCGTATATTGAATATTCCCACGCTGCGGAATCGGCGCTGCGGAGCGGTCTGGCTTATGAGATAAATGAAAACCTCCTTGAATGGACCGGCCCCGGACGCTGGAAATTGACCCTCGATCCCGCATGGGCCGGAGTCTTTTCACATCGCGAGAAAGTAAACATTCTGGCCCGGCTCAAATTGGCCGAGTTGATCCGGATCGGATTTATCGAATTCGCCACCGATGCGTCCATCGAGGACAGCACCCGCGCCCTTTCCCATCTGGCGGATTTTTGCATGGGACGGTTGCTGTCGATCCACCTTCAAGATGCCGGATCGTCCGGAAAACCGGCCCGCAAACAACTTGCGGTCATTGGATTGGGTAAACTGGGGGGGCTCGAACTAAATTTCAGCTCGGACGTGGATCTGATGTTTGTCTATGAAAAGGATCCGGACAGCGACGGATTTTCCCAGCAGGAATTTTACAACCGTCTTTGCGAGCACCTCGCGCGCGACCTGATGCAGGAAACACCCAGTGGAAAAATGTACCGGGTGGATTTGCGGCTGCGGCCCGAAGGCGACTCCGGCCCGCTGGCGCGTTCCCTCGGGAGTTGCGAATCCTATTACGCCGCCTACGGCGAAATCTGGGAGCGGCTGTCCCTGCTCAAGGCCCGGGGCTCGGCGGGCGATCCGGGCGTTTTTTATGAATTTCGAAATATGCAGCAAGCGTTTTGTTATTCCAGGAACTTGCTGCCGGAGGCAGTGGCCGAAATTCCCCATCTCAAGGAACGAACGGAAAAGGAACTAGTCGGGCGGGAAAACCTGGAGTCGCATGTGAAACTCGGCCCCGGCGGAATTCGCGACATTGAGTTTCTCGTTCAGGCGCATCAATTGTTGCATGGCGCCCGTTACCCGATTCTTCAAACAGGGCAGACATTGAAAGCGCTGCAGGCGATGGCGCAGCTTGATTTTGTGGGCAAGGAAGAGGCAGCGCTCCTGCGGGACGCTTATTTGTTCTGGCGCCGCCTGGAGCACAGGATCCAGATCCTGGAACACAGGCAAACGCATTCATTGCCCGATGGCGGCCCCGCATTGGAAAAGATAGCCCGCAGTCTCGATTTTTCGTCCGGGGCGGCTTTGTGGGTGGAGCAGCTCCGGCGCAGGCGCGTTGTTCGCGCGGCCTATGACGCATTTTTTGATCCAATCCGGAAAGCGAGCCCGGTGGAACATGCCTTCACGTTTGAGTTTTGCCATGAGCCGGAGCGGGCGCGTCGGAACTGGGAAAATTTGGGCGGGGTTCAGGAAGGATTTCACAGGGGCAAACGGACCGAACATGCATTCAGACGCCTGGCACCCGCCTTGCATGGCCGGCTTCACACCCTTGTACGGCCGGATCTTGCCCTGGCGCAATTCACCGGCTTTGTGCAGGTGTACGGGTCCCGCTCGCTTTTGTTTGAGACTTTGGCGGAAAGCCCGAAGGCACTCGAAGTCCTGCTCGCGATCTTTGATTGCAGCCGCTATTTGGGCGAAGCATTGAAGGCCAGTCCCGAGGTGTTTGAGGAAACGGCCCGGGGCGATCTGGACAAGCCCTATGGAGTCGGGGAATACCGCCGCGACCTGGAACCGATGCTTTCCACCGGAGACAAGCTTGGAAGCCTGCGTCTTTTTAAGCGCCAACAAATGGTCAGACTTTTGATTCGCCGTATTTTGCAGCTCGCCAGCCTCCGCGAGCTCCAACAGGAATATACGGCCTTGGCCGACTTTTCATTGCAGTTTGTACTCGAACATCTCGGCTCGCCCCGCCTTGCCATCATCGGCCTGGGCAGGCACGGCGGGCAGGAGTTGGGATTTGGGTCCGATCTGGATATTTTGATGGTGGGCGAAAACGCGGATTCCGCGAGTGAGCTGGCCAAAATCATGGGGGAACAAACCGTCCGCGGGAATCTATTCCCCGTGGATGTCCGGTTGCGCCCGTATGGAGAGGGACCCTTATCTTCGCCGGTGACCCGGTATGTGGAGTATTATCGCGACCATGCCCAAATTTGGGAAATCCAGGCCCTGGGCAAAGCGCGCTTTGCCGCTGGGGATACCGAACTGGCCGGAGAATTTTTCCAACAGGTTCTGCCGGTTTGGCGGGAACGCTGCAAGTTTCCCGGATTGAAGGACGATCTGCTGCGCATGCGAACCCGCATTGAAAAGGAACGCTGCAAATCAGGGCAGCCCGCTCTCGAATTCAAAACAGGTGCGGGCGGGGTCATGGATGTTGAATTTGCACTGCAATATTGGCAGATGCAAAACGGCATTTTCGAGCCCAATTCGTACCGGGCTTTGGAGTTGCTGGAGAAAGCCCATCCCAATGAAGCACCCATCTTGAGGAAAGGGTATGACTTTTTACGACTGGTGGAATCGTGGCTGCGGATTGACGACAACATGAGCCTGAGCCATCTGCCGGTGGATGTGGAAACAAGGACTTGCCTGGCAAGACGTTTTGGATTTGAAGCGCTGCCCGGATTTGAGGCCCGGCTGGCGGAGGTCCGGCTGGGTGTCCGAAAGGCCTTTGACGCGATTTTTGCCGGATAGAAAGAGTCAGTTCCGGCGCCTCGTCATCGCGAGGCCCATCATGAGCCGTGACGATCCATGCAGCTACTGGATCGCCGCTTAACGTTTCAGTAATCCCTATTAACTCATCGGTTTATCACGGCTTGCCGGACGGTGTGCTGGATTGGATGACAAGCCGGAGGAACAAGTTCGGGCCTGTGGAGGTCGGGATCGAGACGCGGCGATTTTGCACACTGCCTACGCCGGTGCCCAAATCCGCATCCGTCAAGCCTGCGGGGGCGCCGCTTTGGCCCACGGAATACCAGTTAATCATGTTGATGGATCCCTGCGGAATGATGACGGTGTCGCTTTTGGCCACATCAACCGTGTAATCCAACGCCACTACCGACCCGATCGTCTGGGCCACCGGCATCAAGCCAGCGTCGCCCACTGTGGGATTAAAGCCAAGAGGCTGCAATGCGTATTCAGTCAGGTTAACGACGCCGTCTCCATCAAAGTCAAAGGTTGGCCCGCTAAGCGGACCGACGAGTCCAAAGTTGGTTTGCCATACGGCATAACTATCAACGGGCTTTGCAGTATAAGTCGCCGTCGGCGTTACCGTAACGACGATGTTGTTGAAAGTATCCACAAAAACCTTGTTTCCGCCGATGTTGTATTGAGTGGCATTCGGCAGATAGGTCAGAACAAAGCCGCTCGATGACAAGGCGGATTGTATGATGGACAAGGCCGACCCGGTTTGTGAAGCCTCTGTGGGGGTGGGAGCGCGGCCGAGCAGGGTATAATAGGCGCTGGCGTTGGATTCATAGGAGCCTAGGCTGTAGAGTGCTGGATTGCCAAAAAGAGGCGCTTCCATGAAGCGTTCAAAAACCTGTAATCGGGTGTACTGGTGGCTGCCGATGGCGCCGGTCCATGCGGTAAGTTCCTGGCTGTTGGGCGACCGGCCTATGACGTTGTTGAACACAGCGGTGACAAAGGCGGAGTCGCTCAAAGCACTGTAAAGGGTGGTGTATTCGCTGCCCAAAGTAAGCGATTGAGCCAACTGGTCGTAAGTCTCGGTCCCGGTCATCAGGGCGTTTACGGCGAAGTTGAATTCATCCAGGGTGGGCAGGCGGCGGAAGAAACCACGATAGAGGCGGATGGTTTCCCCGGAAGCGGTGGTAAAGCCTGTACCCGAAAGTAAAGACAGCGCCAGACCCGAAGGGGTTTGAGTGCCTCCGCCCAAGGCGGCAACGGCGGCGGCCAGCTCTGCGTCTGTCGGACCACGATGCAGGATTTTTTTGTAAAGTTCGTTTACCAGCGTTGTGTTATCCGTAAACGGAGTCAACGACAGAACACCAGCGCCCGCGTTAAGGATGGTGACATTGACCGGAGCCAAAGTTTGCGTGGATTGGGTGCCGACGACGATGTTGCTTCCGGTTGTGGGATCAAAACCCATTTGGTCATCTTCCGCAACAGCCCAAAGGGTGTAATCACCGTCCAGAGGCGGCAGCCAGTCGGCGGTGTACGGCATGGTGGTGGAAGTTCCAACCAGCGTTGGGCCGGGGTCCGCAGCGGTATTGGAACTGTCCGGACTAAACAGGCGCTGGGCATAAAATTTGACGCGGTCCACATACGGTAAAATGGACGGATCATTGAAGATCGGTTCACTGGTGGTGCCGGTCGGTTGCGTGAAATAAACCGACATGTGAATCTTTTGACGCGCCAGAACATCGTTGTCGCGCGGGCTATTCAATATCATATACGGAGCATCTGTGTACATGCTCAGGATGAGTACATACTCTGTTGGCACATTGGGTGGGGACACAGTGTATCCCTGGGCAAGCAGTTTTGGGTCCGGCGCGTAATTTTCAATCGCAATTTGATACGTAACGCCACGCTTCACCTGGACAACGCTCTGTACATTAAAGTTTTGGGCCTTTGGCAGACCAGTGGAGTCCAGTGAGGCAACAAAATTTCCCGTGTACATGGTATAAGTACCGGGGGTTGCCGAATTGACCGTGATGTGCAATTCGCCGTCAAAGGGAGCTTTCCAACTGTGCCAGACGCTGCCTTCGCAACGGTCGGTGGTGACGGCGCTGCCATTCTGCGCCGTCGCGGTACCCAACGTGTACCAGTACACGTCTCCCGCACCCGTGCTGTGCGCCAGTTCTCCATATTCACCGGTCGAATTTGCCAGCGTAAAGCCCTGGGGGGGTGCGGCATCTATGGTTTGGATTTGAGAACCAAACAGTACCACGCGGTTGGCAAAATCATCATTTACGGGATGCGAGCCTGTGTAGTTTGTATCCTTGATGGTGAGAGTGATGGCGCCGCTGGCGGCTCCGGATGTATTGTTAGGGTTGTTGTAACCGTCAACCAGGATCATGTAGGTGGTACCCGCAACGGCCGTGAAGGTCGCCTGGCTTGTGTAAAGGCTTGAGCTGGCATTGGCATCGTCATTATCCTTGATTAGGGTGAGGGCATTGACCGCCACTCCTGTATAAACACCCAGCAACGTGTCAAACGCGCTTCCAAAGGTATCAATGCTTATTGTATGCCCGCCAACTGCCGCCGGCGCAGTCCAACTGAACCAGACAGACCTCCCGCCGGAATTTGCATTCTCACCGATTGTTGCTGGTTCACCCGCTTGCTTGGTGGCATTGACGTTGCTGCCGTAAACAGTAATGGTGTTTGCATTGCCTTGTGGGTTGATGACAGTGGCTTTGGCGAAACTGTCATTTTGCGGCGCTGAGGCGCGGCTGATGCCGCTGCCCAACAATAAAAGGACCAACGCGAGTGGAGCGGTTGCGAAGACGGCTGTCTTTTTCATAGTTTATACCCGGATGGAGTTACTTTGCCTGAAGACAAAAACCCGTAAGCGAGCGGACAGCCTTGCGTTTGCCACACTATCCCCACTAGCTTCCGATTACAAGCCCAAATTCCCCCTTGTCACCTGCCGATTCCGGCGTCCTTCCATCAGACGCCATTTTTCGTCAAAAAGTTTTTCTCAAGCCCATCGTCAGAATGTGATTGTCAAGTCTGCTCGCATCGATCTTAGCCGGGCTGTCAAAGAGGTTGAAATTATTAAACACCAGATATTTGTATTCCGCAAAAATACTCCAGTCCTGGACGAAGAAGTAATCCACGCCCGCTTCGCCTTGAATGGCCAAGGCCGTTTGGGTGGCGCTGGTTTGGGTGGTGGCCGGATTGTTATATCCAGTGGCATCAATGTAGGCAAAACCCACGCCCGGGCCGATATAAGGCCGCCATTTTCCCGTTTGCAGGGTCAACAACGGGTTGAGCATGAAAACTGCTGAATTAAGGCTTGTGGAAACCCCCTGGGTCGATGTGTTGGCACTGATTTTTCCACCCAGATAAAAGGCCTCAGCTTCAAGGGCGGCTCCCAAATGAAGCGGCCGGCCCTGCAACTCGTCGGAAAACTGCTCGATCGGTTCGGGATCAAAGGGCCAGTCATAGCGAAGTTTAAGCCCTCCGACGGGTTCAATCGTCGAGTCGGCACTGGCCTTTGTGCCTACGGTGGTCAGTATCCCGGGCGGGACAATGGCCTGACTGTCCAAGGTTCCCGACAGCGATTCAAACAGATTGGCGCCGCCGAAAACCGCAAAACTGAAACCGGTCCGGGGTTCTTTGCGCAAGCCCACAGTACTGGCAAATTCCGGTCCC
>JAQTNW010000039.1 GCA_028713655.1 Candidatus Methylacidiphilales bacterium
GAATTTTTTTATAACATCATGATTAATAGATTATTAGGACTGTTTTCCAGCGACATCGGAATTGATTTAGGAACGGCGAATACTTTGATTTATGTCAAGGATCGCGGGATTGTTTTGCGCGAGCCCTCGGTAGTGGCTGTGCAACAGGGCACCCGGAGGGTGTTGGCGGTGGGTGATGAAGCCAAGCGCATGCTCGGCCGTACCCCTGGCAACATTGTGTCGATACGGCCTTTGAAGGACGGGGTTATTTCCGACTTTGAAATCACCGAGGAGATGCTCAAGCAATTTATCCGCAAGGTACACCGCAAGGGCCGTTTGCTGGCTCCGCGTCCCCGGGTGGTGATTGCGGTTCCGTCCGGGATCACCGAGGTTGAAAAACGCGCGGTGCGGGAATCCGCATATCATGCGGGCGCGCGTTATGTAAACCTTATTGAAGAGCCGATGGCGGCGGCGATCGGGGTTGGGCTGCCCGTCCAGGAAGCGGCCGGCAACATGATAGTCGATATCGGCGGCGGCACGACGGAAGTGGCCATCATTTCATTGGCGGGGATTGTGTTCAGCCGGAGTATCCGGGTGGCGGGAGATGAATTGGATGAAAGCGTCACCAATTACATGAAGCGCGCCTATAATCTCGTCATTGGGGAAAGAACGGCGGAAGAGATCAAAATTAAAATCGGTTCGGCTTACCCGTTGGAAAAGGAAACCAGCATTGAGGTCAAGGGGCGCGATCTGGTGGCCGGGTTGCCGAAGACCCTGACCGTTACGTCGCAGGAAGTGCGGGAAGCCTTGTTGGATCCGATTTCCACGATTGTGGAATCCGTCCGAATCAGCCTGGAGCGTTGCCCTCCCGAGCTTTCCGCCGATCTGGTGGAACGCGGCATTGTGCTGGCAGGCGGCGGGGCTTTGCTTCGCGGGTTGGACCGTCTCATCGCGGAAGAAACAGGTTTGCCGGTATATGTGGCCGAGGATCCGCTGAGCGCGGTGGCCGAAGGCACGGGCAAGGTTTTGCAGGAACTGGATTTCCTTACGAAGCTGACGTCGCCCGACCTGCGGTCCTAGCAGTCGGAGTGCGCTATGTCCCGACCTATTTTATTTATTGCCTGTTTTCTTGTCATTGCGCTGGCCATTGCCGGTTTTTTTCTGCCTGACTCCATCCGGCCGAAGCTGGAAAAAATTTCCATCGAAGCGACTTCACCGGTGTGGCGGAGCCTGGATTGGATCAAGGACAAATATGTGAACATCCGCGCCGGCTTTCAAACCGCACAGGAACTCCGTTCGCAGAACCACAAGCTGACGACTGAAAATGCGGGGTTGCAGACCGAGAATGCGATTCTGAGGAGTTTGAAGGAGGAGAACGGGCGGCTGCGGGAGATGATAGGCTTTAAGGACGATTCAAATTTTCAACTCCTGCCTGCCCGGGTCATCCAGCGCGATCCTTCCAACTGGTGGAATGTGGTGATAATCAATCGTGGCTGGGAAGGCAACCCGGCCCTGGCTTCCGATCAGCCGGTTGTTTCTGCGCGCGGCGTGGTGGGCAAAACAGGGGCGGTCGGGAGATATGCCTCCCGGGTGATTTTGTTGGTGGATGAAAACTGCAAAATTTCCGCTGTCACGGAAACCAGCCATGCCCGCGGGATTGTGGTGGGCGCCACTTCGCTCAGTGCGGGAGATCCGCTTTGCCACATCACATTTGTGGGCCGGGATTCCGAGTTTGCGGTCGGCGAACGGGTGTTTACGACGGGATTGGGGGGTGCATTTCCTCCCAATTTATTGATTGGCACGGTCAAGGAAGCGCCTCCTCTGGCGGCAGACAAAAATTTCGGCCTCTACCGCGATGGTGTGATTGAACCGACCGTTGACCTGAACAATCTTGAAGAAGTGTTCGTTGTCACGGGAGTCAAGTAATGCTGCGTTACACCTTTTCCCTTCTGGCGATATATCTGGCCATGCTCTTTTCGCAACGGATGATGCCAGCGGTATTTGGCCTGGACAGCTGGCTGCTGGGGCTGACTCCGGTTTTGCTTTGTTATATTGCATTGCGGGCGGGGGACCTGGCGCTGGTTTCTTTCATTATTCTCGGCGGGTTGTTGCATGACTTGGTGTTGCTGGAATATTTCGGCATGGGACCGCTTCTCTGGGCCATTGTGGTGTTTACCGTCCGGAGCCAGGAACCCTGGGTTGCGGGATCGCACTGGCTGGTTCAGATCCTGATGAATTTTGCCGCTTCGTTTTTGTACCTCTGTTGCGACCGCCTTTTTTTCCTGCTGGTGCACCAATACTGGTCCTGGGATTACAATTTGAGCATCGGGCTGCTCCAAATGTCATTGTTTAACGCATTGTTAGGCCCGCTGCTTTTCGTGGTTTTGGATTTTATTTTGGGAGGAACCGGCAGGATGCGCCGCCAGGCGGCGTTCTGACGGATGGTTTGCCATGTTCATACGCAATCCCACCGCCAACATTGAAGTGCGCCTCCGACTGCTGATGCTCGGGGTGTTTTGCGGCATGGCTGTCCTTGTGGTGCGCCTGTACCAGGTGCAGGTCGAGGAAGGGCCCGCAAATACCGAAAAATTGCGCAGCCAGACCACGGTGGCCATCATGCTTCCGCCCGCCCGGGGCAGCATTGTGGACCGCAACGGGGTCGGCCTTGCGGAGAACAAAGCCAGCATCGATATGGACCTTAATTTGAGGGAGCTGGTGGGGACCTATTCCCGCAGCATGCGGGGGCGCGTTGCCAAAACCACCGTCCCGGGCCATCCCAACCGGCAGATGGTCGATGTGGCCAAAATCGTCGATGCAACCACGCACGATGTCCTGCAATTTTTGGGTTTGAACAAGGAACTTTCGCCCCGGGAGGTGCTGTTGCATTATTATCAAAAGCCCAATGTGCCGCTCCAGATCGCGCGCGATCTTGACTTCACAACTCTGTCCAAGTTTGCGGAACATAATGTCAACGTCCCCGGCTTGCAGGAACTGGCCCGCCCGGTGCGGAGCTATAATTTTGGCGCCATGGCCTCGCATCTTCTCGGTTACGTCGGCCAGATTGAGGAAACCTCGGACGCGGATTATGTTCCTGACGAAGTCGGAAAAGACGGGCTGGAAAAATCCATGGATTCCTATCTCCAGGGGATTCCCGGGGGCAAGATTTTGCTCAAAAGCAACGTGGGTTACATTTTGGGCGTGGATGCGATCAAGCAGCCGACGGTGGGCGACACGGTCTATCTTTCCATTGACGCGCGCATCCAGCAGATCGTGGAACAGGAATTGCGGGCTGCGGGAGTCGGGCGCGGCGCCTGCGTTGTGATGGACCCCAACAACGGCGATATTTTGGCGATGGCGTCGGTGCCGAGTTACGACCCGAATGTGTTTATTCCCAAGGTGGATTCCTCCGAGTGGAAGCGCTTGAACAGCGACGGCACCAAACCGTTGTTCAACCGCGCGCTCAACCCGTATGCCACGGGTTCCACGTTCAAGGTGATCACCGCCATGGCCGCGCTTAAGAACAAGGACTGCAAGTTCACCCCCAACACCACGATTTATTCGCCGTCAGCGGTCTGGATTGGAAACCGCTGGTTCAAAGACTGGCCCAACAATCCGGGCGAGGGCGAAATCACCCTGAAGACGGCGCTGGCCTGGTCCACGAACACATTTTTCTATCAATTGGGTATTAGGACGAAAATCGCCTCCATCGAGGACATGGCCAGGCTTTGCGGCATGGGCCAGCCGTTGCTGGTGGATGAGGAAGGCAACAGCATGGTCAATGGGGAGGCTGCCGGCGTGGTGCCCGGCCCGGACTTGTTCAAGGCGGATTATGACCGCAAGCTCGAGGCCTGGAAAGCCAAGCGCGCCGCCGACCCGAAATACAAGGGCTCCCGTCCGTATCCCGAGATCTGGACGGATGCCCATACCGCCAACACTTCAATCGGCCAGGGGCGCGTGCTGGTGACCCCGCTCCAATTGGCCAACACAATGTGTGCCATCGCCAATGGCGGCACCGTCTATTATCCGCGCCTGGTCACGCGGATTATATCGAACCGCGATGGCAAAAATGAATTGGTGAAGGAATATGCCACACGCAAGAAGGCGGATCTTGGAGTGGATGAGAAGGGTCTGCAGGGGCTGCGCGAGGGGTTGCGCGCCGTGGTGGATGGAGGTACAGGCAAGCGGGCGAATATTCCCGATTTTCATGTCGCGGGCAAGACCGGCACAGCGCAGTTCAAGACCTATATCAACGGCAGCTATGTCAGTGATCAGCGGACTTGGTTTAATTCCTTCGCGCCGTATGAAAAGCCGCGCTATGTTGTTACGTTGCTGGTCGAAGCCGGCGTGGCAGGGGGCGCGACCTGCGCGCCGATAGTCGGAGTGATTTATCACCGGCTCGCCGAAATGGAAAAGGGTTCAGCCGTTGACATGGTTTATTTGACGCCTTCGGTCGGGCATTATCAGGGGGTGACAGCGGTCCTGCCGACAACGCCTGGAGGCGAGCCTCCCCAGCAGGAACAAACGCCTGACATGTCGCAGCCGATGGACACCCCGGTTGAAAACGCCGATGGAGAATCGCAATCGGTCCAGAAAATTATGCGTGACCGCCACCGATGACTTTTTAGCCATGAATATCCTTCAAAAATTATTGAGAATGAACTGGTACCTGTTTGTCCTGATGCTGGGGCTGGCGGTGGCGGGTGTCTTTTTTATCAGGAGCGCCACCAACCAATCCGACGCGGCGGAAATGCAGGTCGCGGCCGGGCAACAGCGGATGTGGCTGATCGTCGGCCTGGTTCTGTTTTTTGTGGTTTCCCTGACAAATTACGAGTTTATCCTCCGGATCGGGCCCTTGATTTACGCGGCCTCGCTGTTGCTGCTGGTTGCCGTGCTGTTCATCGGCCATGAGGTCAATGGCGCTAAAAGTTGGATCCGTTTTGCCGGTGTTGGGATTCAGCCGATTGAATTCAGCAAGGTGGCTTATGTCATCGGCCTGAGCTGGCTTTTGCTCAGCATGAGCGAGCATGTCAAAAAGCTCTGGTTTTTAATCGGGGCGGTTGGCGTGACGGCCTGCCTGCCGATTCTTCTTATCATGCGGCAGCCGGATCTTGGCGGGGCGGCTGTATTTATGCCGATCACGTTTTGCCTTTTGTGGGTGGGCGGGGCCAGCAAGCGTTATCTTATGATCCCGGTATTGGCGGCTGTGTTTGGAGGATTGTTCGGCTACCTTGTGATTTACAAGGCGCAATGGGACGGGACGCTGCAGGGGTTGCCAAAGGCGACGGTCGATGCCGTGTTCCTGCCGTTCCATAAAAAGGACAAACCCGACGACGCGGTGCCCAAAGCGCCCTTCGTTCCGCTTTCCACGAAGAAACCGGAGAAAGGCGAGCCGGAACCAACGGAAAGCAAGGAGAAGGTTCTTTTGAAGTCCTATCAACTCAATAGAATTAAAACATTCTTCAACCCGGATCTGGATCCTCTGGGCGCTGCATGGACGATCCGCCAGTCCCTCATTGCGATCGGATCGGGCGGGCTCAAAGGCAAGGGATATCTCAAGGGCGACCAAAACATCTACGGCTTCCTGCCCAAAAACATCGCCTACAACGATTTTATCTTTTCAGTCATTGGGGAGGAGTGCGGTTTTGTCGGAAGTTCGATCTTTGTGATTTGCGAAGGCCTGCTGATCATGGGTATGCTGTCGGTGGCCTCGCGCTCGAAGGACATGGGCGGGGCGCTGCTGGCCGCGGGCATGGCCGGAATGTTTTTTGCCCATTATTTTGAAAATGTTGGTATGACAATCAAGGTGTTGCCCATTACGGGGATTCCCCTGCCATTCACCAGTTACGGGGGTTCGTTCCTCGTGGCCTGCATGATCGGAATGGGCCTGGTGCAAAGCGTGTGGATCCACCGCCGCGACTATTATGAAAAGCAATTTTAACAGAAAGAGGCATATATGATACTGGACAAAATCAGAGGGTTTTTGGGATTGAAAAAGAAAAGCGAGCAAAAGGAAATCATCATCAATATCGAACCGCTGGAGCGCCGTGTGGCGTTGCTGGAAGGCGGAGTTCTGGAGGAATTCTCCATCGAACGCGACAGCGACCGGAGCATTTCCGGGAACATCTACAAAGGGAAGGTGCATAACGTTGAGCCGGCGCTCAAGGCGCTTTTCGTCGAGATCGGGGTCGATAAGAACGCCTTCCTTCACTACTGGGACGCCATGCCTGCCGCGCTGGATTCCGGGGTGGAAAAGATCGACCGCGGAGGCAAGTCGAATAAAGGCAGGAAGCTGACGCATAACGACATTCCGAAGCTATACCCGCCGGGCGCCGACATCATTGTGCAGGTGACCAAGGGCCCCATTGGGACCAAGGGCGCACGCATTACGACTAACATCTCCATGGCGGGGCGTTACCTGGTGCTCATGCCCTACAGCGATCAATTCGGCATTTCCCGGAAAATCGAGGACCCCAAGGAACGGCAGCGTCTCCGCAAGATCCTGTTTGAGCTGGATGTGCCGGACGGCATGGGGGTGATCCTGCGCACCGCGGGCGATGGAATGAAGGCCCGCTTTTTTGTGCGCGATCTGGCCCTGTTGCTCGAGCGCTGGCAGAATATTTCCCAGAATATCGACAGCATCAAGGCGCCTGCGTTGCTGCTGGCCGAGCCGGACATTGTCGAGCGCACGGTGCGCGACTTTTTGACCGATGACGTGGACCGGATTGTGGCCGATGACGAGGATACTGCGAACCGGATCAAAACGCTGGTGCGGGCGATTTCCAAGCGTTCGGAACGGAAGGTGATTTATCATCATGAGCCGCTTCCTGTTTTTGAAAAATACCAGGTCAACAAACAGATCGAGAACGCCTTCCGCCGGCTTGTCTGGCTGAAGTCGGGCGCCTATCTGGTGATTGATGAGACCGAGGCGCTGGTGGCCATCGATGTGAACACCGGCCGCAACAAGGGCGGGGACGACACCGAGAACACCATTTTCAACACCAATATCGAGGCTGCGGACGAAGCCGCCCGGCAACTTCGTCTGCGAAATATCGGCGGGCTGATCATCGTCGATTTCATCGATATGAAGTCGCGCAAAGACCAGCACGAAGTGGTGCGGCATTTCAAGGAATGCCTGAAGCGGGACAAGGCCAAGACGCATGTGCTCCCGATTTCGCCGCTCGGCATCCTGGAAATGACCCGTCAGCGCGTGCAGGAGAGCATCAGCCGTTCGGTCTATATGGAATGCCCCGCGTGCAAGGGCAAGGGAATGGTCAAGACACCGGAGACCATGAGTGTTGAAATCCAGCGAGAAATCGGGCGTTTGCTGGCCAAATACCCGGACGTGCATGAGTTGAAAGTCACCGTCCATCCGAAGGTTCTGGAACGCCTGCGCTCGGAAGATGAAGAGCTGCTTGTCGATTTGGAGCGGAAATACGCCGGGCGCCTGACATTCAAGAGCGACCACAATTTCCATTTCGAGGAATTCACCGTGCTGAACAATCTGACCGGAGAAGAGCTGAAGTAAATGGGGTTCTCCCGCCTGTGCAGAAGGCTTAACCTGCATATTTCATACTCATTTCAATGGTCAACCTGTTAGCGCCGGGACGTAACAGCGGAAAGATACGTACTGGGCATATGCAGGTTATTGCAAAACCGCCTCCAAATAAGGCAGTTCCAATTCAAAAATCAAAACAAAATACCCATTCAGGCGGTTTTGCTTGTAACCCGGATGTTCCTGCACCCCAGTTCCTGCCACACTTTGGAGCAGGACACTTTGCTGAGGTTTTCAGAAGCGTGTGAAACATCCGGGTTAAAACTCAGATTGAACCGCAGATAAACGCGGATTGACGCAGATGAGAGAAGCGGGTTCAGATGCTTGCTGAGCGGATTCTGTTATCGAGCTTGACAGGGTAAAAGTGATGGTGTTGCATGATGGTATGGCTACCATGACGCATAGGACAACCTTCGCTTTAGACCAAGCTACGGCATCGCGCCTCAAGCGTCTGGCTGCGCGTTGGCAAGTGTCTCAGGCTGAGGTTGTTCGACGTTCTCTGGAACGAGCCGAGCACACCCAGGTTGCCTCTCCAGACAATGAGAAGCGAATCGACGCAGCCCGGCGTCTTCGCGAGAGTCTTCAAAAGCGCAATATTGATGTGGAAGCCTGGATTCAAACTGCCAGAGACTCCCGCCGCTAAACCTTCATGCCTGCAGAGATTCACCTGGATACCAATTTCCTGATCTACTACATCGGCGGTGGAGATGATGCAGTAGTCAGAAAGGTTGAGGGGTGGTTGACCGAGGGGCGGGCCATTTATGCCAGCGCAATGGCTTGGGCCGAGTTTCAATGCGGTCCGTTGACGCCACAAGAACATTCGGTTGCCCTCGATCTGATCCATTCCGTACTGCCCGTCACCGTTGAGACGGCAACGGAAGCCGGGAGGATATTTCAGGAGACAGGCCGACGCTCCCGCTCACTCGCGGATTGTATTATCGCCGCAACTGCCATTCGGAACAGCGCACGTTTGGCCACCAGTAACCGCGCTGACTTCGAGCCCTTCCTTCAGCATGGGCTGAAGCTGGTTTAGGAAAAGCAAGGCAACACTGTCTGCGCCAATGTGTGGGGGAAAGTGTGCTTGCAGAAGATAGGGGTGTGCGCTAAAAAGAGCGTATGAAGACTCTGACAATCACCGAAGGGCGCGGTCGGCTCGGGTACTGGCTCAAAAAAGCGGTGAGCGGGGAAGACATTGGTTTTATGTTCGAAGGCAGGATTGTGGCCCTGCGTCCGGTGGAAGTGGTTTCGACGGATTACGCGCTTCAGGAATATGGGTTGTCGCCCGGCGAAATGGCCGCAGCGGAAAAGCGAATCAGCGCGGAACTCAAGACTGCGCGAAAGCGCGGCGAAGTGACATCGTTCACTGGAAATAAAAATGATTTCCATTGAGCTGTCCAAACGGTTCAAAAAAATTGTCAGGGAAGCCCGGCGTGAAGAAGAAGTGTCCGGAACGTTAAGGCTGTTGCGGGACGGGTTTGGACAGCCGCATGCCCATAGCGGACTGGGAATCCGAAAGCTGGGTAAACATCTTTACGAGTGCCTCACGGGTCTGGAGTGGCGGCTTGTTTTTACAGCGAGCAAGGGCGTGCTGGTGTTTGATTTTGCAGGCGACCACGACGGGGTGCAAAATTATCTTCGCGGCAAACGCTAGGCGTTCAGATAAGAGCGGTACACCGGCTCGAACATCTGGGATTGGATGTCCTGCTTTAAGTTGTCGGGCTTGGCGTGCGGGGAAAGCCCCAGCCGGTAAACCTCCTCCGCGACAGCCATGGCAATCCGCAGCGAAACCGTGCGGATGGATTTAAGATCCGGGAAAACCCGGCCCAGGGCCAGGTCCTGTTCTCCAACCTCGGAGGCGAGGGCCCGGGCCGCGGCCAGAAACATGGAGTCGGTAACGTGGCTCGATTGGCTTGCCAGTACGCCCAGCCCCACGCCGGGGAATATATAGACATTATTGCCCTGGCCCGGAACATGGGTGACTCCGTTGAGTGTGACGGGCGGGAAGGGGCTGCCGCTGGCAAAAATCGCCCTGCCTTCGCTCCAGGTATAGGCGTCCACCGCAGTGCATTCGGCTTTTGAAGTGGGGTTGGAGAGGGCAAAAATAACCGGACGCTTGTTGATGGAACTCATCGCTTTGACGATTTCCCGGGTGAAGACCGGGCCAATCCCCGCCACGCCGAACAAGGCGGTCGGCTTGACTTGCCGGATGGCGCCCAGCAGGTCGCGCGCAACATCGCCATCATGTACAAAGGGCAATTTGTGCGCGGCGGGTTTGTCACCCCTGTTTTTGACGAGCAAGCCGTTGGAATCGACAAACCAGCAGCGGCGCCGGGCTTCTTCCGTGGGAATGCCCTCCGATTCCAGCGCGTTGACGAACAATTGCGCGATCCCCGTGCCGGCCTCACCCGCGCCGAGGAAAAGGATTTTTTGGTCCCGCAGGGGCTGCCCGGTCAGCCTTGTGGCGGACATCAGTCCCGCGAGGGCGACTGCCGCGGTTCCCTGGATGTCGTCATTGAAACAACAAATTTTTTCCCGGTAGCGGTGCAGCAACTGAAAGGCGTTGGCATTGGCGAAGTCTTCAAACTGCAACAGCGCGCCGGGGAACACCATTTGAACCGATTCGACAAATTCAGCTATGAAGGAATCGTAGGCCTCGCCACGGACGCGCTTTTGCTGCAGGCCGATGTACAAGGGATCGGTTAGCAGCTTTTCATTGTCAGTCCCGAGGTCCAGTGTGACGGGCAGGCAATAGTACGGATGCACTCCCGCGCAGGCGGTGTAGAGCGCCAGTTTCCCGATCGGAATGCCCATGCCGAGCGCTCCGAGGTCGCCCAATCCCAGGATGCGTTCGCCGTCCGTGACAACGATCATGCGGACATCGCGGTTGGGCCAATGGCGCAGGATTTCCGGAAGACGGCCCTTGTCGCGGATGGTCAGCCAGAGTCCGCGCGGGCGGCGGAAAATGCTGCTGTATTCCAGGCAGGCCTGACCAACCGTTGGAGTGTAAATGATGGGCATCATCTCATCGAGATGGTCGAGCAGCAGCCGGTAGAAAAGGGTTTCGTTGCGGTGCTGCATGGTGGTCAGGAAAATGTATTTCTCCAGGTCGTTGTTTTTCCGGCGGAATTGTCCCAGGGCGCGGCCGACCTGCTGTTCCATGCCAAAAATGCGGGGCGGGAGCAGGCCGCGGAGCCCGAGCGCGTCGCGTTCCTCCTCGCTGAAAGCGGTGCCTTTATTAAGAAGGGAATTGGCCATGAGAGCCGTGCCGTTGGGGAGGTCACGTTGGCCGTAGGGGGAAAGTTTGGGCATCTGAGCAGGGTTCATAAGATAAGCATGAAGAAGAATATTTAATAATCAAGCTATCTAATACATTAGATGGCATAATAAACGATTATGCTGGAATTTGGCGCTGGGAGTCGGGTTTGAGCCTGTGTGGCAAGGCGAGGGTTCAAATCCCTTTTCAAATGCGCCATAACCCGCTACCAAGTCAAACCATGGCAATGCGTGAAGCGAGACCTTTTCTGTTGATTTTGGGAGTTTTGACCCTGGCCTTCGCCTTTTTCGCATGTTGGTCGGCAATCCTGCCCGCGCTTCTTTTCGTGTATGTGCTTTATTTTTTCCGCGACCCCGAGCGCACACCACCCGGCGACCCGCTTGCCATTGTCAGCGCGGCTGACGGGAAAGTCATAGCGGTGGACGAAGTGGCTGAGGACGCCTTCACCCGGACAAAGATGAAGCGCGTGGCGGTTTTTCTTTCGGTATTCGACGTGCATGTGAACAGGGCGCCTTATGCCGGGACCGTGAAAAAGCGGCATCATCATGCGGGCGAGTTTCTGGATGCACGGCTTCCGGAGGTGGATGTTAAAAATGAGGCCATGAACTGGCTGTTGGAAACCGCCAGGGGCTCCCTGGTCCTCCGGCAAATTGCCGGATTGATTGCCCGGCGCATTGTGGCCTGGCGGAATGAGGGGGACGTGCTGCAAACCGGGGAGCGGTTCGGCATGATCCGTTTTGGTTCGCGCACGGATGTTTTTTTACCTCTCGATTGCGAGATAAAAGTCAAAATTGGAGATCGTGTGAAAGGCGGCGAGTCGGTGATCGCCCGCTGGAAACAATAAACCGGGAATCCATTGCGTATGAAAGAACATGAACCGAAGATGGTCTATGTGTTGCCGAGCCTGATGACAGCCGGCAATTTATTCTGCGGCTTCATGGCCGTGCTGAACATTTTTGAAGGCGCCATCCAGTGGAAAGCGCTGACGGTGGGTTGGGCGACGGGATCCGTCGGCTGGACTGTTTATTATGAACGGAGCCTGCTTTTCATCATAGGCGCCTTTCTCTTCGACATGCTGGACGGCAGACTGGCGCGACTGGGAGGTCAGGAAAGCCCGTTTGGGCGCGAATTCGATTCCCTGGCCGACATTGTGTCCTTCGGGGTCGCTCCCGCCCTTCTGCTTTTCAAGATTGTGTTGTATGAATTGCCGAACCGGGCGGGCTGGTTCATAGCCTCCATTTACCTCGTGTGCGGGGCCCTGCGCCTGGCGCGGTTCAATGTGCTGGCCGCCACGCCCGGCAAGGGCGGGTTGAAGGATTTTACCGGCTTTCCCATACCCGCCGCTGCCGGCCTCATCGCATCGATCACCCTGTTGCTGCTGCATATCTACGAAAACGACGGCGAAATCGGCAACTGGAAGTATGTGCTGGCGGCGCTGATGATTTTTCTCAGCTACATGATGTTCAGCAAATTCCACTACCCGAGTTTCAAGGCCCTGGACTGGCGCGCCCAGTTTTCGATCCCGCGCCTGCTGGCCTTTGTGCTGTGCATTGCGCTGGTGGTCATTTACTACCGCTTCAGCCTGGCAATCGTTTTTACCTGTTATTTGATCTATGGGTTTGTCAGGCCCTATGTCTCGAAGGCGTGGCGCTCCGACTTCGAGGAGGAAGACGAGGAAAATAACGGCTCCCCAGGCTGAGTTGCATTATTCCCCGATGATTTTGACAAAACCTTTCGACGCGGAAACAATTCGGAGTATTACTGAGTGTATTCTTAACATGGAAAGGGTTTTAAATTTGATCGGATAGCTAGTTGGCGGTAGGAGGTTCATCTCCAAATGAAAAAGAACCGTCATCGGAAGAAGCAACACTCCTCTTCCGAACGCCGTTCAGTTGCAGTTTCCTGGTTCGAGGCAAAAAAGCCGGTTCTCCAGTATGCGGGAATCTTTGCGGGCCTTGTGCTCCTTTTTGCCCTTCTGTCGCTGACCCCGGCTTATCAATCGCATATGGTCCGGGAAGTGGAATGGAACGTGAAGCTGGCGCGGGGGATGCTGTCTCTCTTTGGAGGAGGCGCATCAGTGGTTACGGGGGCCACGTTTTCTCGGGAAACCGAAGCGATTCTCGAAGTCAAACCGGAGTGTTTCAGCCTGTATTACTGCTGGCTATTTTGCCCTGCGGTGCTGGCCTTTCCGGCTCCACTACTCTGGCGGTTTGCAGGAGCATTACTGGGGTCGGTGATTTTATTGACCATGAATGTTCTGCGCGTCGGAAGCCTCTTTTGGGTCGGCAGCTATTATCCGGGCTATTTTACCGCCGCGCATGATCAGTTCTGGCCTTTGCTTTCGCTCTTTGTGATAGCCGCCTTGATGGGAGGATGGCTGTTGGCTCTGCAAGATCCCGCCAGCCAACAGACCGTCCTCACCTACGAGGGCCTGGGGCGCGTGAAGACTTTGGTCGATGGCGTTGGCACGATCAACTGGACTTATGACGCTGAGGGCAACCCGACGGATGTCACTCAGAGTAGCGCTAACATCCACCGCACTTTTGACGACCTAAGCCGCTTGCACACCTGCACCGACACTTCCGGCATCGAGCGGGGCCTTACGGAGCTGTAGGCGCTGCCGTCTATTATTTAATCGACAGCTTTTACCCGGGGGAGGTGCAAAACAATTCGCACATGAAATTTTGTCACGTGAAGCACAGTTGCCAGTAATAATCCCATGAATTTATTTCTGGGAAATGCCAAATTTGAACTTTAAGATTTCGATTCGCTAAAGTTATGAATTTTGTCCTTAAGAAATATGCTGCCATGAAACGACTATACTATTACACGTTCTATTGCCTCTATAAATTTGCGGCGAAATCATGCACTGAGGGTTGGAAGCAGTGGTATGGAGTGGCATTGATTACGCTAATTGAATTGTGGCTGCTTGGGATAGTAGATCTTTGGTGTGAAATTTGGACGGGCCACTCATATTTTTTTAGTTTGGGCCGTCCGGCTCTATTAATTATAGCAGCGGTAATTTATGCGCTAAATTACTATCCAACAATCGCGCATGCCAGGTGGCGGCTATATGCGAACGAGTTCGACAATCTGGATCAGGGGCAGCGCGTCAGATGGGTGATTGCAATTATTACCGGAATTGCCTGCACAATCGCGTTGCTATTCTACTCATTTCACGTATTTGGTGAAAAAATGAGCGCACTGCGTGCTGCTGCACATTGAAGAATTTTGCAAAGCATGAAGGCCTTACTCCCAATTCAATTCTCAACGAACGATATTGTAAAATGTTAGTCAAACAAAAATGGCGGAACAATCGCACTGCGAGGATTTACAGCCATCCATTGCAACCGCATTTCCCAAGCTACGAGGAAACATGAAGAGAGAAAACATTGACCACTTCGCGACTCAAAGCGTATGGGGAATGATTGGCTTGTCGCTCATCACGCTCACATTTTACTTCCCGTTCTGGCTGCGGAAGACTTCCCGTATTGTCAACGAGCTTTTGCCGTCAAATCCAATCGGCGCATGGTACTTTCCCGTCGGCATCATTTTGACGGCGCTCAACTTCGGAATGCTCATTCCAGAAATGCTGACTGACGACGATCCTACCGTCATGATAGTGAGCAAACTTCTCAATCGCATCGATACCGTATTTGTCATTTTTTGGGCGTTCAAAATCCGGAATAGGATACATGTGATTCTGGAATCGGAAAAGAAGACGCCCCTCTGGTTCAACACCTTTTGGACATTTTTCTTCCAGATGTTTTACATCCAATTTCGGATCAACAGGATCAAGAAAGCCCAACAAACGAATACACGGGAGGCCACCCCTGTTGCACAGGATCCGTAATTTTTGGCAGAGAAACAAGAATAACGTTTCCAGATGAAATCTGCATTGCGATACCTGATTTTGGCAACAACTGCCGTCGTCTCAATTTCGATTGCACATAGGTTTTGGATTAAATTCCAATCTGTGGCGCCAGAACGGCGAATCAATGTTTCGTTCCTGGCGTTTGGTTATACACTATTGATCGGCAACGCTCTCTATGCGGCAACACGCATTTTTGAGCGCAATGCAGTGAAGATACAAATATGGCCATTACTCTTGCGTATTATTGCAGCTATCTTCCTAACAATAGGGAATATATGCGGAGTTACTTATGTGATTAAATATAACAGATTAGCTACACTACAAAGACCCGTTATATGGACGGATTTATTCGTGCTTATCTTTTTGTATTATACCTTAATATGGCTCTTCAGAAATCGTCCAATAACGCATTTCGATCTATGCCTAGGCTTGGGATCTTTTGCCACATGGTATCTAGCTACATTCCACTAAGAGTCGAGGATTGAGCAATGAATGAAAAGACCATGTCCCGCTTTTCAAAAGCCTATTTGTTTGTTGTCTGGCTATTGCCGCTGCTTATTTTCATCATGCCGTTTGCAGGCCTTTTATTTGCCTCCTCTTATTACGCGCCACTCGCTACAAAGCCGGGGTTGATATTGTCATGTTTCGGCTTTTTGGGAGATGCGATTCTTCTCCTACTCCTGCATCTTATTTGGATCACGTTTACATGGACTAAATGCCGAAAACTTTCAGCTTGGATTCTTTACCCCTTGCGCGCCACACTCTGTGTTTGCTGTTTATTGCTAACTGTGATGGCATTCAGCATCTTTTATTTGGGGCCACCCTGCTTAGTTTATGTTTCTCGTGAAAATTGACAAAGTGTTAAATGGGGAATGGAGTCAACGCTTGTTTATTCTCCAATAATTTTTACCAGGACGCGCTTTTTGCGTTTGCCGTCGAACTCGCCGTAAAAAATCTGTTCCCAGGGGCCGAAATCCAGCTTCCCCTTCGTGACGGCGACAACAACCTCCCGGCCCATGACGGTCCGCTTGAGATGTGCGTCGGCATTGTCCTCGTAGCCGTTGTGTTTGTACTGCGAGTGCGGCTTTTCGGGAGCCAGCTTTTCGAGCCAGGTTTCAAAATCCTGATGCAGGCCTGATTCGTCGTCGTTGATGAAAACGCTGGCGCTGATGTGCATGGCGTTTACCAAACAAAGTCCTTCCTTGATACCACTGTCCTGCAGGCATTGTTGCACCTGGTCGGTGATGTTGACAAAGGCGCGGCGTTGCGGGATTTCAAACCAGAGTTCGTGTCGATGGCTTTTCATAGTATGGATAAAATACAGCTATTACCCGCGAAAGAACGGAAAAAACCCAGAGAAAACAGGTTTTTACAGGAAGGACGCGAAGGATCGCAAAGAATGAAAATCGAATTCAAAACCCCGGCTTTCCGGCTTTGAGCCTCTGCGATCTTCCTGTAAATCCCCGGGTTTGACCGAGAATTCTTGTCAGATTCCGGTTAAAGCCTTTTAATCCCTGTGCCATGAAAAAAGGACCCATCTCCCAGTTCATCCAGCATCATTACCGTCACTTCAATGCGGCCGCCCTTGTGGACGCCGCAAAAGGCTATGAGGCCCATCTGGAGGCCGGAGGAAAAATGATGGTGACGCTGGCGGGCGCCATGAGCACGGCGGAGCTGGGGGTTTCCCTCGCGGAAATGATCCGTCAGGACAAAATCCAGATCATCTCCTGCACCGGCGCCAACCTCGAAGAGGACCTGATGAACCTTGTGGCGCACAGCCATTACCAGCGCATCCCGGGCTATCGCGATTTGACTCCCAAGGACGAATGGAAACTGCTCGAGGGCGGCTTGAACCGGGTGACCGACACCTGCATCCCGGAAGAGGAAGCATTCCGCCGCCTGCAGAAACACATTTATGAATTATGGAAAGCGGCCGACAAAAAAGGCGAGCGCGCATTCCCGCATGAGTTCATGTACGAAATGATCCGCAGCGGCGTGTTGAAGCAATATTATGAAATCGATCCCAAGGACTCCTGGATGATCGCTGCGGCTGAAAAGAATCTGCCGATTGTTGTGGGCGGTTGGGAAGATTCCACAATGGGCAATATTTTTGCCTCGTATGTGATCAAAAACGACATCAAAGCCACCACGATGAAAAGCGGGATCGAATATATGGTCTTTCTAGCCGATTGGTATCGCAAAAATTCCGGGGGCAAGGGCGTCGGCTTTTTCCAGATCGGCGGGGGCATTGCGGGCGACTTCCCGATCTGTGTGGTGCCCATGATGTACCAGGATCTGGAATGGCACGACGTGCCGTTCTGGTCCTACTTTTGCCAGATCAGCGACAGCACCACGAGTTACGGTTCCTATTCCGGCGCCGTGCCGAATGAAAAGATCACCTGGGGCAAACTGGGAATCGACACGCCGAAATTCATCGTGGAGTCCGACGCCACCATCGTCGCGCCTTTGATTTTTGCGTATTTGCTGGGCTGGTAAAATGGGGCTCCATGAGAATCCCGCTGATTTGGATTCTTTGTTGTCTGGCTTTGTTCGGCGCAATGAGAGCAACGCAGGCGGCTGAGTCATCCCATCCTCCTGCTGAGGCCTTTTCCGGGGAATATATCCTGATCGGCAGGAAACCCGATTCCGGCGCCACGTATTCGGGCCGGGTCATTTTTCAACAAAGCAAACAGAAGCCCGATACGTTTGATGTCACCCGGATCGTGGACGGGCAGACGATCCGCGGGAGCGCATTTTTTGACAGCGTTGCCGGCTCCGATAAAATTCCGGTCCTCAGGATGCGTTTTTTACTGGAACACTATTCTTATGAGGGTATTTATCGATGGACGAGCGATCCTGACAATTATTTCAGACTGACAGGTTATGTTTATCTGTCGGGCGGCAGCGCGAAGTCGCCCGGCCTCGAAGCGTTGTTTCCCTGCATGAAATGAAGCCCTACCTGAATGAAGAACTGCTTGCCGGGTCGGTAATCGCAGTCGATATGATGCGTGAGGATTTCCCGATCCTGAATCCCGGGCAGCAATTGGCCGGGGCGCTTCGCGTCTTTTCCAGGCACGACGGCGAGCGGATTCCGGTTGTGAACAACGAGACGGAACGGAAGCTTGTGGGCGTCATATCCAAGACGGATCTCCTGCTTTCGTTGGTGGAGGTTTAAATCCCCTCTATTAAGAGGGGCAGAAAGAGAGCGCAGCGACCGCTTCTGGGTGTGTCCTTCTCTATCAAGAGGGGTCGCAGATCCGGCGGCTGCCAGACGTGGTGCGTGGAGCGCATTACCAGCAAAGTATGCTGACCGGGGCTGTTCGTCATCGCGAGGCCCATCTGGAACACTCGCGACGCATGTCGGAGCTGGGCGGCGGCGACCCAAAATTCTTATCCATCCGCTCGCGGCGACGACTGGAGTTCGTCGCGGGAACTACCATTAAATTGCCATTTCATTTTCCAGAATAATACTTATTCCCAGCGATTCGTGTGTCTGACGCTCATCTGTAACCAAAAATTAACAATGGGAAGCCTGGATTTTCCGTTTGTGGAACGCGTTGTCATGGAGGCGCTTGCGATACCCGGATGATCCCTCCCTGGGAATATTCACAGACCTGGAAAAATTCTGTTTGCATCTTGATAGAAGATATAGCAGTACGATGGCGCGCAAGAAAAACACAAGCATGCCTGCGTCCGGCGACAATGCCGCGGTTCGAGTTGGCTCTCGGACAAAAAGAGCGGGGAGGAGGATGGGCTGCAGGCTTGGAAGGAAATATTGAAACCGAAGTTTATCGAATGAAAACAAAAATAGGATTGCTGGCCGCATGTGCGGCGGTTGCATTTGCCAGTATGAACCTCTCACAGGCCGCTGTGCCCGTGACGGACAACCTGCCCGGCCTGCCGGTTCAGGGGGCTGAGTACTGGAAAGTGGTGGAACAGGAGCAAGCTGCCGTTCAGCAACCAAGAACTCAGAACTCCGAACCAAGAACGGCGCCCTCTGGCGCATTCTTCTACACCGGAAAGCCCTATGTCGCCGAACTGGGCGCGTACAGCTTCCAGTTCAGGAATTATGATCCCGAACTGCAGCGCTGGACCACCGCCGATCCCTCCGGCTTCCCCGATGGGGCGAATAATTATGAGTATGCGCCTGTGCCAACTGCACAAATAGATACAAATGGATTAATAACCCTGATTGACAATCAACCTGGGCAAGCCAGTGGTGAATTTACAACCCTCTTTAATCTGGGAGGATACGCAACGTATAGTGGATTTAGCTTTGCAGATGCGAATGATAATTCAGGTACTGTTTATCTTTTTTCAAATATTGTTGGAGTTAATACACCATTTGCGACAATGCAATCCTTAAATCTAACACCAGGGATCGATGTGTACTCAACCGGTAGCGGATTAAACTATAATATTACAGGATCAAATCAGCTAACTGGAGCAAACGGAACTGTCGGAACAGGATTTACATACAATGTAGACGGTGTTGGAACTGATACACTAACATTTCATGTATTTGTTGACTATGCATTACATGCGTCGTCAGTTTCCGGTGGCGGCACGGATGGAATATCTTGGAGTGATGCGATAAGGACAGCCTCTTATGCGCTGGGAACATTTGTTTTTCAGGAATAATCCGTATCAGGGATAAAGACATGCAGATTTTAAGCCATTATTTAGCAGCCAATAAGTCGTTCATTCTCTCAATAGCTGCTGCAATGCTTATGTTGGCGGCCTATTTAGATATTGGTGATAAATTCTTAATAAATGGGGGACTTTTGCTGATTCCACTTCTGGCCTTGGCGGCACTTTTTTGGTCGGGTGACTACAAGAACACAAAACCAGGAGCTGCTACTGCCATAAAAATCTTGACAGCATTTACCTTACTTTTCTTTTTTGGGGGTATTGCAGCAATGCCTTATAGAATAAAGCAAGCGAAACTTCTGTCAGAACAGACACGGATTGATTATTTGAAAAATATAGACTGGGAAAGAAACAAATAGATAAAAGACTGTGATGAGCGGCGCGGTTCCGAGCAGCTTCTCGATTGCTGTCAAACCAGTCTTGGTGCTCAATGCTTGCTGACAATGAGTGAAGCATATCATCCTGTGTAAAGACAATCATAAGACATAACGACTTGCTGGAATAATGTGCATTTTCCGTTTCATCTTTGTTTTGTTCTGCTGTAGCTTTAGCGTCGCCCAAGCCCGGGAACTGGGCCTGGTGCAGGGCGATCTGAGCTGGCAGTTGCAGGAGTCCATTCGTCCGGAACCGAACGCGCAGGGCTTCCCTCTGTCGTTCAGGCTTGTTTACAACAACAAGAACCCGAACGACTCTCTCTTCGCCAACTTTCAGTGCCTGGCCCTGGACTCTTCCGTGGATTTCACGGACACGAATACGTTCGACTGGTACACGACCCAGGGCGAAAAGCTACGCTTTCGCTTCAATGGCAAAACGAAGACATGGTCGGACTTTTCGCATCAGTGGCAGGCCATCACAGACCGTGATGAGGTGGTGATCTACAACGCGGCGGGCTGGTGTTATTTTTATAAAAGCGGGCGCTTGCAATTGCTGGATTCGCCCACAGGCCGCTCCCTGGATTTTATCTACAAGAACAAGGACCTGGTTGAAGTACGACTGGAAGGGGCGAGCCCGAACACACCCCGGTCTTCGACCGCCTCTTCTGGCGCTGGAGGGGATTATATTACGCTGATCGCGTTGATTTGCGATCAATACCATCGCTGTACAGATTTCGATGTTCAGGGGCAGGCGCATCATTTCGTGTATGAATCGCGGCGGGACGGGCTTCTCTTGTCGTGGGAACAGCCTTCGAGCAAGCGCTTGGACTTTGCTTATACCGATATTGGGGTGCTGGTTGAAATTCAGGAATGGAAGCGGAACCCGGCAGGTCAGTTGGCCAAAGTGGACAAGCCCAAGAAGTTTGTCTCCAAATATTTCCCCCCGGATGTCCTGCACCATTCGCTCAATTCGGAGGACGACAAAAAAATCCCGGCTAATTGGCGGCTGATGGACGACGGAACTTATTCCTACACGTACAATGACCGGCCGAAGGGCAGGTTTTCCTCAAAATTCAGGCGACCCCGGGGCTATTCCGAAGTTACGATGGAAGATAATAACGGATTGAAGCAGTCGATGATCGTGAATCCGGAAGAAGCTGTGGAAACGGCGGTGAATTCCTATGGGCAGGCGTTCAAAACCTATTTTTATCGCGCGCCGGGGAAGCCTTTCAACGGGAAACTGTGGCGGATCGAGCAGGCTGGCGTGACGATTCTCGAAAACATCTATGACCCCAAGACCGGCTGGCTGGCGCAAAGCATCGATGCGAACGGGATTTCAACGTATTACGATTATGATCCTGGCGTCACGAGGAAAAGCGCCAATGCCAAGCTGAAGGTTGGCGGCAAGACATTGAGCATGGCGGGCTTTGATCCCAAGCCTGTCAGGGTTTCGCAGGGGACCGACCGCAAGACAGCCGAGGTCCGGCAGGAAGTTGAATATGATGAAAAGGGCCGGGTGTTGGCCAGGACGGACGAGTCAGGCAAAACGACCCGCATTGTATATTCCGCCTTGGGCGAAGTGGCGCAGGTGATTCCGCCGGACGGTCCAGCGCTGAAGTTCACGTATGATGCCTTTGGGCGGCCCACGGAGTTGTCTGTGGCCGATCCCAAGGATGCGTTAGCGCAACCGAGGCGCATCCAGGTGGAATATGACAATTTGGGGAGAGTGTCGAAGCAAACAATGCCGGACGGAATGGCGACAGAATATTCCTACGATGCGCAGGGGCATGTGCATGAAGTCAAGCAGAAGGGCGTGGTTGTGGCGTCGTACAGTTATGACAGGGACGGCCATGTTGTGGAGCAGGTTGATGGGTTGAAGCGGAAGAAGAAGTTGGAATGGGACGCCAAGGGGAACCAGGTGGCGGAAATATTGCCGGACGGCAGCGCAACGCGGTTTGAATATGACGCGCAGGGGCGGCGCACAGCGCAGATCGACGGCGACGGAAACAAGATCACGTTTGGTTATGACAGCCATGGGAAGCTGGTCCGCCAGGCCAACGCGCTGGGGCAGGTTTTGACTTGGACCTATGACGAGCGCGGACTACCGGTGGAGCGCGCCAACGGGGTGCAAAAGATCCGCTATGTGTATGACAATAAACACCGACTGGCGCTTTTGGATTATGGCGCGCCCGGACAGCAGGTGGCGTATTCGTATGATGAGCGTGGACGACTGGCGATGGAGCGTACGCCGACGTTCCGGGTGGAGCGGTTTTACGATGTCCAGGGCCGGGCCAGTGCGCTTCGCATGACCGATCTGCGCGCCAATTATCAGGAAGCAATTGGAGGGACTGCCGCGCCGACGCTCGCAGCTCCTGAGCAGGTGATCCGTACGAGCTACAATTGGCGCGGTCAGAAAACGGCAGTCACGCTGTGCGAGGCTGTTTTGAATGACAAAACCGTTGGAAAGCCGAATTACAAACTGCTCCAGCAAACCGAGTATGTGTATGATTCGAAAGGGCGCCTGTTGGAGATCCGGTCGGATGGGAAAAGCGTGATTAAAAACAGTTTTGACGCCAATGACCGCCTGCTTTTGAGGGAGTATGGGAACGGGATGCGGGCGGCTTACGCCTACAATGCGGCGGGCATGTTGGTAAAAGAGGAAATTTCCGGCGGGCCGCTCAAAACACCGCTTTTGTATCTGCTCGAGTGGGATGCCGCAGGGCAACTAGTCCGGAGGCGTTGGGACAATCGCGCGATGGCGTATGAGTATGATCCGGCGGGACGACTGGTGAAGGTGACCGGGGATGGAGGGTATAAGCAAGGGCAGGTTTTGGAATCGTACACGTATGACAAGGCCGGAAACATCATAGAAAAAACTGTGGATGGCACAGCCACTGCGCTGTCGTACAATGCCGCGAATCAGCTTGTCAGTTCGACTTCGGGCGGGAGAACATTTAATTATGCCTATGATGCCGCCGGGAGAATGACGGGAACCGGTACGGGCACGGAGTCTGCCAGGTCGCTTTATGGCTGGCTGGATAAAGTGATTGCCTTGGAAAAAGGGGCAATTCCCAGTCAGCCTGATCCAAGTCCCGCGCAGGGGCAGGCATTGCAGGCATCGGCGCCGTCCACTGCATCCGCGAATCTTTTGCAGCCCGTAAGTTTTACCACCGACCCGCAAGGGTCGCGGCGTCTTGGGTTTGATTATTATCCGGACGGCCATTTGGCCGTAAAAGGTTTGTTGCCATCCGCCGGCGGAGCAGAGCAGGCGGCGGCGTTGAAATCGTCGGGTTTGGAGTCGTTCTGGGGCCGGATGAAATATTGGTTTGGAGCGGGCGAGGAACAGCCATTGGCGCCGAGCCTTGACCAAATCCGCATGCAAGTTGCGGAGCGCTATGTCTGGGACGGATTGGGATTGCTGCGGCGTAACAACGAGGTGTATGTCATTGAGCCGCATGCCAACGGCGGCGCGGTCGTGGCGTCATCGGTCATTGGGAAGCCGGGCGAGATCAAGTATTACATCAATGATTTGTTGGGAACGACTCTGGGGGAAGTGACGCCGCTGGGGGTGAGGGAACAGGATCTGAGCTCGTTTGGGTTGCCGAAAAAGACGGAGGCGGATGTTTCCAAGCCGGAGCCGATCCATGTGCCGCAGTGAGAATACACGCGACAGCGTCATTGCGAGGAGGACGGCAGAAGCCGGACGACGCGGCAATCCAGAGCACATGGATCGCCACGGCTCAGAAGGCCACACACCCCGAAGCGGTCGCTACGGCGACATTTCTGCCCCTTTTGATAGAGGGGATTGAGCCTCCTAATGAACATATCGGGCAGGATGTTGAAAGATAGAATGTTAGCTAAAACGGCAACGCCGTTTCGTCTTTCAGCCCAGGGTTGGGCCGCTTGCGGGACTACCCTGGGTAAAATCAAAAAATCATCCCGAACCCTGAATGGGTTCCATCCTCCTATCGCCCGTGCCACCCCACCACGACTCCTTCAGAGTTGGGGTCAATTTTTTACAGATACCGATGCGAATGGAAAAAACATCCGCTGCGCAAGATGCGCAGCGGTGCGGGCAGGATGCCCGCGCTCCCGGAGATACAGGGGATTCCTCCTTGCCGGTCTCGTTAGCTTTTGTTTCCTGCTGTCCAGGGCTGAGGCGGAGTTGTTGACATTGGATGAAGCGTTAAAGCGGTCAGGAGAAAACCGTCCGCAGCTTGAACAGGCGTTGAAGGAAACGCCGGGCCAGGAGATGGAACTGCTGATTCGCGGCGCCCGACAATATGATCTTGTTAATATTACGGCGGAGCATTTGAAGGACGACATTGCGTATGCGCGGAAGGCGCGTGAAGAAATGCCGTGGGGCAGGGAGATCCCGGATGAACTTTGGCGGAACTGGGTGTTGCCGTATCGGATAGCCGATGAGGACCTGGACGATTGGCGCCCGGAGTTTTACGAGATGCTGGCGCCTTTGGTGAAGGAGGCGAAAAGCAGCAAGGAAGCGGTTTTGCTCATCCACAAATGGCTGTGGCAAGACGTGCCGGGAGGCCGGGTGCGATTTGAGGTCTCGGAAAATCGCGATCAAACGCCGAGGCAACTGCTTCAGCAAATCAAAATCGGACGCTGCTTTGAAATCAATCTATTGTTCACCGCGCTCTTGCGCTCGGCGGGCATTCCGGTCCGGCATACGGGCCCGCCCTGGTGGACGATGTGGGGGTCGTATCATTACTGGGTGGAGTATTGGGACACGGAATCGAAGACGTGGTGTTCCATTGAAGGTGCCAACGCAGATCCCGACGGCTTTATGGCGGTGAATCAGACCCTGCCCAGATCAGGGAATACAGCGTTTGCGGCGGCCTATGCGTTAGCCGCCTATGGCAATGAAGCCGATCCGATTGGGCGGGAGGCCTGGGGTGGCGCAGTTCCGGCTGATTGTGCCTATCAAGCAACCGGCAAGCTGCAATTGGCATTCATGAACGCGGGATCAGGCAAGGCCGCAAACTATGCGGTTTATGTCTGGAGCAATTCGGCCTGGCGCCCGGTGGCATTGGGTTCGACGGACAAAATGCACGAAGTGAATCTGGCGCCAACAGCCGGACGCTATCCTTATCTGGTGACGGCATCGCTGGGAAAAGCCACGGCCTGCGCCTTGGCGGAAGTAAAGCCGGGGCAGGACACATCCGTGACCCTGATGGATTCACCGGCGGGCCCGGATTTGACCGTGGAATTTGTTTCCAAAAAAATGCTGGAAGAGCAGCAGAAAAAAGACGCTGAAACAAAAAAGCAAAAGGAGAAGGACGATAAGAAAAAGAAGAAAAATCCAGTCACGGGAGCCGCGGCGGGATGAACATAAATCCTCCAAAATTAATATTGTTAGGGCTGGCGGTGTGGCTTGTTCCTCATGCGGAACTGGAAGCCCAATATATGGATTCAACGGCGCAAACCGAGTCGCAGGCCTATCTGGACAAAGTCAGGTCGGAACTCGGCGCCGAGGCGCTGCAATCCATGCCGGAACAGCATGTTCGTTTTCTCGCGCAAAGCATGGGACGGCTGGACCGGGCGACAGTGCCATCCTCCATATTCATGGAACATCTCCGGCTGGCGGAAAGCGTGCGGACGCGATTTTATACGGACATGCCCGATGAAGCGTTTTGCAGTTATGTTCTTTCCTTCCGGATCCGGGAGGAGTTGTCTTCGCATGCGGGATGGCGCGGCCGGTTTAAAACCGAACTCGATCCGGTGCTTGGCGATGAAAAGGATCCCGCTGCCGCTGCGGCGAGGATATTCGATTGGGTGTCGGGAAAAATAAAACTTTACGGAAAACTACGCTCGTATCCGCTGAATCTAAAAGGCGATTTGGACCCGTTGACGACCCTGAGAGGCGGATGTGGAAATGAAATCGACGCCGCGATTTTGGCAGTGGCGGCTTTAAGGTCGGCGGGTATTGCCGCGAGGATCGTCTATGCGCCAGTGCTTGCGGATGAGGACGGTGGAAAAGTCTGGGCCGAGTATCGGACGCGCGACGGATGGGCGCCGTGGGCGCCGTCGTTGGCGCTTGATGCCTTGGACGCCTCCGTGCAGGGGATTCCAAAAATAAAAGCCGGCATGCACAGGGATTGGTTAAAGAAAGAATTTGCGGGACGGTTCGGCTATGTGCTGGCAAATCCGCAGCGTCCGGCCAACATCACATGCGCATATACATCTGTGACGTCTATTTGGATGAGTCCAAAACCCCTGGACAAGGAACCTTTCAATTGCACGCTCATGTTGTGGTGCAGGGGGCGGTTGCAACCGTTGATGGGCAGGGACATTTACAACCCCGAGCCGGATAATTCCGCAGCAGGCGTGGGTCCCGGGAAGTATGTAATTGTGGCGGGTGACATAAAATCTGTGGGGACCCTGAAGCAAATGCAATTGAATGCGGGTCAAACGGGATGGTATGTGATGGATTTCGAAAAGGGCGAGGCGCAATTTCAGATTGCGGATAAAAAACCCGCCTTTTTCGAGTGGGACCCCGAGACGCTGCCGCCAACGGATCCGGTCAAGGATTGGTGAACCGGATGCCATACCGCGTTTGAATATAACCCGCACGGATTCCTGTGTTTTATTATTATAACGAAGCCTTAAGATGGTCGTTTGGGTTTGACAACCCGAACAAGGCTGGCGCTTTCATCGCCACCGTGCTGCCGCTTTTTTGGTTGTGGCTAGTTTTGTCTTTCCGGGTTTCAATCCGAGGGTGGCGAGTTTTGCTGCTGTGCCTGGCCTTTGTGGGTTTGGAATCCGCATGTTGGTTCCTGTTCAAAACCTATTCGCGGGGCGGGTTGGTGGCGGGTGTCTCGGCTTTTGCCTATATCGGCTGGATGTATCGGGGCAGGTGGGGTTGGTCTGTCTGGTGGATTGCCGGGATTGCCATGTCGCTGCTTTTTGCGTCGGGCCTGGGATCGCGCAGTTTGGAAAAAGCAGCGGACGCTTCGACTGGCAACCGCCTGTTGCTATGGAAGGGAGGGCTGCAAATGCTGGCAGACAGGCCTTTGGGGGTCGGTTGGGGAAATTCAGGGTATGAATACATGCAATGGTATCAACCGCTGGAAATCGGGGCGGGGTATCGCACCCTGGTCAACAGCTACCTGACTTTTGCCGTCGAAGGGGGAATTTTTTTGTCGGGCCTGATTTTTGCGGGCGTGTTTTTCCTGGTTTTGTGGACGCGGCCCGCGCGGAGCGGGCAGTCACAGGAGGGCGGTAGGGCAGGTTTTGCCACTTGGGTTGCCTGCCGCGCGGCGTTGCTGGCGTTCGCGTTTGCCGGATTTTTCAGCACTACCATGGAGGAGCCGTTGTTATGGATTGCGCCTCTGGGATGCCTGGCGTATTTGATATTTCCGAGTATAAGATCGGCGGGCCGGATTTCGACAGGCGTTTGCGCGTTGCAAGGCTTGGGCTTCTCGTTTGTTCTGATTATATTTTTGTGGAGCGCCGGTTGTTATTTTAACTCCAAGGATTCCCTGTGCCGTGGCTTTGATTCGCGCCGCGGCCAGGTTTTGCTCAAGCCGCGCGGCTCTGCTTCTCCGAACAAGCTGTGGGTTTGGGCGGATGAGCGTATTTTGGGCGACGCCAGTGGCAGGCCGCTGAGGAAGCTGTGTTCGGATACGGGATTATTTCTGAATGTCGGGAGCATCGGGCAGGATGGTGCGATACCGGCGGATGCGAGGGTTCTGGTGATGGGAGGCCAGGTTTCTCATGTCAATCCGGTGGGTGTAGGTCTCTTGGTGTTGCTTTGTCCGGGGAATGTTTCCGAGGAACGCGCACTTGAATTGTTAGGCATGGCAAAATATGCGATTCTAATGCTGCCGGAGTCCGGAGCCCGGGGAAATATCGAATGGTGGCGGGATCTGGCGCTGAGGCCCGATCTGCGTGAAAAAACCGAAGTCGAAATGCTGCCCCTGGTTTCGGAGCGTGTGGACGTGGCCTGGGACAGGGTGATCCATCTCTTGCGGAAGGCAGGGAAGTGACATTCCTGTAAATCCATGTTTTAAGTTCCCGGCTTTTCCCCTTTGCGTTTGATGCGTACGCTCACGTGACGGGCGTCGGGCAGGATGAATTTGCGGATTTCGATCCCGACCCATTTGACCGCAAACTGCCGCAAGATCGCCGCGGCCAGGTCTTCGGCCAATGTTTCGATCAGTTTGCGCGGACGTTCGTGGGCCACGGACTTCGCCAGTTGCGCGACTTGAAAATAATCCACAGTCAGCCCGATGTCATCCAGGCGGGCGGCTTTTTTCAAATTGGCCAATGGAAAAGTAATGGAAATTTCCAGCTTCTGCGCATTGGCCCGCTCGTCTTCAGGCACGCCGATCCGCGTGAAAACCTGCAACCCTTCGATGATGATGGTGTCGGACATGAGAAGTGGGATGTTAGTTTTGTTGGAGCTTTTCGCGGATGGCTTTCAAATGAAGGACGTTTTCACGATCGCGCGGGCGGCTGAGGGCGGCTTTTGCCGTGATTAACGCATCCAGTGACAATATTTTGCAGGGTTTACCGGACAAGTCCCGGGTTATTGAACGTTTCTCGCATTCGTTATAATCCCCAACCGACAGAACTTCACTCAAACAGTCCAGATGGCCGAGGGAAGTTTGGATATAGAGATTTTTCAATCCAACACAGTTTTCGGGATTGAGAACGACGGGGAGTTTTCCTGGCGTGAGGCGGTGGACAGGGTTCAGTCCGTTCAAGGCATTCTTCAAATGTAAAAGGTTGCCGGGTGAAAAATCCAGGCAGATATCCACATCCTCGGTTACCATTGGGCTGCCATGAACCCGCGCGGCATAGCCTCCCACCAGAACAAAGCGGACCTCATGTTGCATCAGGATCTGAAGTAAGCCGTTAAGACTGCTCATCGAGAGAAGGGGCGCCGAGTGCCTGCATGGCATTGAGTGCCAAATCGTTCCGAATGAGGCGTTCCTCCGGTGAAAGCTCGAGATTGCTGAGGATCAGGCTTAGATCAATTCCATAGTCTGCGGCAGCCTTGGAGTCGGGGCCCCAAGGTTCGATCCGGTCCGGAATGGCCGTCAATGGCAGGTCTTGATCCATCAAATAATACTAAACCTGAGCTTCCTGATCTTACAAGCCTGCAAGATGCAATTTCCCTTGGCCTTCCTCCGCATCCTCTGCGTTCTCTGTGGCCAAAACCAACCCCCTTCACTTCCCCCTTGTCAGGGGGATGGCTGCGTCTTGTGTCCTTTGCGTTAAATTTTAATCCGTGTTATCCGTGGTTGGAATTTATTTGCAGATGTGCTCGCGAACCGCTTCGAGCAAAATCCGCGTCGGGGTGTTGATGGGCATTTGCAGCGCTTCGTCGTGATCCACCCAACGGTATTCGTCGGCCTCGTCATTCAGCGTGACCGCCTGCGAATCCGTGTCGGCGACGTAGTTCAACAAAAGAAAATGGGCGGGCTTGTAAAACTCGGTGGAGCCAATGCAATCCTGCACCATGACAAATCGAATGTTGCCCAGCTCGAGCCCGGTTTCCTCCCGTACTTCGCGGACGATGGCGTCGAGGCTTTTTTCGCCGGTCTTGATCTTGCCACCGGGGATGCCCCAGAGGTTGCTCCATTTGTAGGTGCGGATCATGAGCAATTTCCCGGCGGGATTGCGGATGAGTGCGCCGACCGTCGCTACCGGGAGGTAAGCCGGTTCGCTGCGGTGATGTTCGATGTAATTTTTCAGGCCCAGCAAATCCTTGAAGATCAAGTCGGGTTCGGAAGCCTGCAGCTTGGGCAGTGAATCATAGCCGGTCAGCACCGCACAGCTTTGAAGCCCGCCATGTTTGGCCGTTTCGATGTCGTGCTGCATGTCGCCCACGAAAAGGGTTTCGCGCGGGTCCAGGTCATGTTCGGCCAAAAGGCTGTGGATGGTTTTGCGTTTATCGACGGCCTGCACATAGGCTTTCGTGAAATATTCCTTCACGCCGAGTCGCTGTGCCTGCACCTCGTAATGCTCGGGATGAATCGTGCTCAGGAGAAAGATTTTCATGCCGAGGGAGCGGCAATAATCCAGCGTCTCGCGCGCATAGGGCAGCAGCGGGATCTTTTCCTGCAAGAGCTTGAAGGAGCTGTGGTAATAATGGTCGAGCTGGACCATCGTGGCTTCGGGCAGATATTTTTTGTAAAAGTCTGGGAAGGGCAGGAAGAATTTTTCGCGGAAATCCTCGGGTGTGAACGCGGGCTTGCCGTATTGGCGGAAGATTTCGTTGGTGGCTTCCAGGACGGGTTGGAAGTCGTCCGCCAGCGTGCCGGACCAGTCGAAGATGATGTTTTTAAGCACAGGCATAATTTTTTGAACCACGGATAATGCGGATTAAAATTTAACGCAAGGGGCACAAGACGCCAAGGCGCAAAAGAAAGACGCGTTGAACCACGGATGGACACAGATGAACACGGATTAAAATACAAGGTTTCATGCGACTGCACGAAGGAAGATAAGATTTTTCAAGGTTTATATAATCAGCAACAAGGAACCACAAACGTGAAACTAAAAACGATTTTCATCGGCGTCAATCCGTGGTTCAAAATGTGTTTGGTATTTCTCGGAGACTGGGTGGTTAGGATTTGTGGTTATTGTATCAAGACTTGGGTGCCGATTTCGGCGAGATCGTAGAGCCGGAGGATGTCATTGTTGCGCAGGCGGATGCAGCCGAGGCTGGCGGGTTGCCCGATGAGTTCCTCGTGGTTTGTGCCATGGAAATAAATGGTGCGCTCCCGCGTGTTTTGATTTCCCGGGTCAAGCCCTTCCAGCCAGAGGATCCGGGTCAGGATCAGATCTTCGTCCGTGACTTGGCCCGGCGTCCAGATTGCGCCGGTGGGTTGGCGCCCCTTGAAAACCGTGCCCGGAGCCGCGCCGTCCCCGATCTTTTCGCAAACTTGAAGTCTGCCACGCGGAGTTCTGTAGCTGCCGGACTCCTCACCCAGTCCGTGCTTTGAGGTGGAAACTGGAGCGGACCAAAGCTCCCGGTCGCCGTCCAGGACAGTCAGGGTTTGGTTTTGAGTGGAAACGACAAAGTTCATAAGTAGATACTGAACCACGAAGACACCAAGGAAAGCCAGCACAGGTTGGCCGCAAAAGAACACATAGAACTCAAAAGTTTCAAGAATTTCGCTTCTAATTCTATGAGATCTTTGCGCTCTTTTGTGGCAAATGTTGCTAAAATTGGTTGATGCGGTCGATGAGTTGCCGCAGGCGGCCGTTGGATTTGCGGTCGAACTTCAGGCAAAGCCGGGGCAGGTGCGCAATCTCCGGCTCATTGATTTCCTCCGGCAGAAAGGAGCAGACGCGCAGGGAATCCTTGTCCTCCAGAATATCGGAAAAATCATCGACCAGGCGCTTGAGCGCAGCCGGGGGAATTTCACGCTGGGTGCGGATGACCAATTCGTCGCCGACATAACGGTAGGAGTGGAAGTTGTAATAAAAGTTCAGGATTTCCTTCTGGGCCGCGACCAGGTCGTCGGTGATTTTGAAAAGATTGAAATCGCTTTCCGAGATCATGCCGTCGCCAAGGAGGTGTTCGCGCAGATAATGCTCGAAGGTGCGCCAGAAATTGCCCTTGGGCGCATCGACCATGAGGATCGGAATGAGCGGCATCTTGCCGGTTTGCAACAGGGTGATGATTTCGAAGCCTTCATCCATGGTGCCGAAGCCGCCCGGGAAAAGCGCGACGGCATCGGAATTTTTGGCAAAGTTCAGCTTGCGGGTGAAGAAGTAGTGGAAGTTGATGAGCTTCGAATCCCCGGCTATTGTATTGTTAGCTTTTTGTTCGAATGGGAGGCGGATGTTGAGGGCGAAGCTCCGGTCACGTCCGGCGCCCGACTGGGCGGCGCCCATGATGCCGTCCCCGCCGCCGGTGATGACCATGTATCCGCTTTCCATCATCATGTGGCCGAAGGCGTGGGCGGTTTTGTAGGCCGCTTCGTCGGGCTGGGTGCGCGCCGAACCGAAGATGCAGACTTTTTTCACCCCGCGATAGGGTTGGAAAACCCTGTTGGCGTAACGCATTTCCTTGAATGCGCGGTTGAGCAGGAAAATATCGGCAGGGTGGGGTTCGTCCTCGTTGAATTTCAGAACGGTCACGATCATTTCCCGGATTTTATCGTAATCCGCGTGGACGTCGGCCAGTTTCAGGAGTTCGTCGATCTTGGTCTCCAGCTTGGGCTTGCCCGTGGTGTAGGGCTGTTTTTTATGGTTCATGGACTTGTCAGGCGAGGGAATGCATGCTGAGGGTCTCGTAAATTTTCCGCGTCGCGAGCGCCCGGTTCAGCGTGTAAAAATGGATCCCGCGGACGTTGTGGTCGATCAGGTCGCGCACCTGTTCCGTGGCCCAGTGAATGCCGGCTTTTTCCACGGAGGGGTCGTCGGCGCAACGGGCCATGATTTTCAAAAGCGAGGCGGGAAAGCGGGTGCCCGCGGCAAGCTCGGCCATGCGGATCATGCCGGACCGGGTTGTGATAGGCATGATGCCCGCTATGATGGGGACACGGATGCCCGCCAGATGGCAGCGTTCGACGAAATCATAAAAATCACGGTTGTCGAAAAAAAGCTGCGTCACGATGTAATCGGCTCCCGCCTCAACCTTGGCCTTCAGGTAGTCGATTTCCTTCAAGCGGTTGGGGGTGGCAGGGTGGCCCTCGGGAAATCCCGCGACGCCGATTCCAAAGTGCGGAAAATTTTTTTTGATGAAGGCAACCAGTTCGGCGGCATAGCGAAACCCGCCGGATGTTTCCTGCCACTGGGTTTGTCCCCGCGGCGGATCTCCGCGTAGTGCGAGGATGTTGTGGATGCCATTTTCGTTGTAACGATCCAGGATGGAGCGGATTTCGTCCCGGCTGGAGCCGACGCAGGTGAGGTGGGCGACGGGGTTCAGATTGGTTTCGCGGGCGAGCCGGACGACGAGTTGATGGGTCCGGTCGCGGGTTGTACCTCCTGCTCCGTATGTTACGCTGACCGAGGCGGGTTGAAGCGGAATCAGGTCGGTGATGGTATGAAAGAGGCTCTCTCCATCGGCATCCGTTTTGGGCGGAAAAAACTCGAAGCTGAAAGCCGGGTGTTTGATGTCCAGGATGTCTCGGATCAACATGGGATTACTTTAGCATCGTTAACGGGTATTTGCCCATTACAGTTTTAAGCCTTGGATAGCATAGGATAGGCTTATTCCCAAGGGGGTACTTTGATGGTTGACTTTTTAGAGTACTTTACATAAAAAGGCATCACTATGCACCTTCCTTCCCTACGGATAGGCGTTTTCGGGCTTGTCGCCTGTGCTGCTTTGAGCATGACGCTACATGCCGAAACGGCAGACCAGGTCGTGCTTCCCCCGGCTCCACGCCCTCTTCCTCCACCCCCGGCTGATACTTCAACTACTTCCACATCTGATATGACCGGCGGTTCCGACTCAGGAGCGGTACAACAAAACAAAACCACTTCTTCATCAAAATCCCGTGATGTACAACAGCAAAATCAGGCCCCTGCAAGTACTCCCCCGGTACCGCGTGGGAGCAAGGGACCGGAATTTGCCAGTACTGTGGGCTTGCGCAAAGAACCCCGGACCGGTTTCAGTTTTGCGGTTTTCGGCGGCGCCAATCTGTTTGAATCGCTGTCGGGAACCTTGGACAGTCAGGCCATTGTC
>JAQTNW010000040.1 GCA_028713655.1 Candidatus Methylacidiphilales bacterium
AGTGAAATAAAAACCGCCTTGTTTCCTTTTGTGTTCATGCACATTCTGAATGCCCGGCTATGTTGTTGAATTTAAACCCCTATCGGGTCTCAATCAACCCTTCGGTACTGGTTTCCAGTGCCGAAGAGATGCTTGCCCATGCCGGTTCCGTGCAATCCCTGAGAAATTACCTCAACTGGGACCCCGAACCCGAAGTGTTGACCACCGGCTTCCCGGCGCAAAAAGACGCCAGAAAGCTGATCCAACTGGTCAAGGATTACAAACTCCGCCGGCAGTTGAAGGAAAAGCGACTGGCCCGGGGGTTTGAGGATTTTATTGAACCGCGCAACGGACTTAAAGGCTGGTGGCAGAAAAAATTCTGTGATCCGAAGGAGTTGAAGCTGTCCGGCGGGCATGAAATCCTGGAGTTTCTCCGGCATTCTCACCGGTTGATGTTGCTGGCCTCGCTGCACGATGCGCTGTTATCGCATGTATCAGCCGCCGAACCGCGAATAATCGAAATCGAGGAATCATCGAATTACATCAATCCCCTGATGGAAATGACCGCCAAAAGTGACATGGCAGCCGCGGAGCGCGCGGTCAAAGCCCTGAGTGCGCCTCTTGGCAAAGTGGAGCCGGATTTTTTGATCTACGGGGTTGCCGGCTATGTGTTGGGTTACGACCGGAAAAAGAGCGTGGCGTATTACCTCGCCTAGAGAATCCTTGGAATTGAATGACTGCTGAATCCTCTGGCAAACCGGCTGCCATTATCGTCGGAGCAGGCCCGGCAGGACTGACCGCCGCCGCCGAACTGGTTGAGAATGGTTTCCGTGTCGATGTCCTTGAAAAGGACCCGGAATATGTCGGGGGCATTGCCAGGACGGTGAGGTATAAGGGCTACCGATTTGATATCGGCGGGCACCGCTTTTTCAGCAAAAGCCCGGAAGTGACCGAATGGTGGCGCCGCCGGTTGCCGGATGATTTTATCCAGGTGCGCCGCATGTCCCGGATTTTTTACCGGGGCAAGTTTTTCGACTACCCGCTCCGGGCGGGCAATGCGCTGCGCAATCTTGGAATTTTCACAAGCATGGCCTGCATGTTGAGCTACCTGTGGTCGCGCCTGCGTCCTGTCAGGCCGGAAAAATCCTTCGCAGACTGGGTGACCAACCGGTTTGGTTCCCGCCTGTTCCGTATTTTCTTCAAGACCTACACGGAAAAGGTCTGGGGCATGCCGTGCAATCAAATCAGCGCCGACTGGGCGGCGCAGCGGATCAAGGGGCTTTCGCTTCTCAAGGCGATTTGGTTTGCCCTGTTGCCGCAAAGGAAAGGCGAGGGGTCCGGGGTGGTCAAGACCCTGATTGACCGTTTTGAATATCCCCGGCTCGGTCCCGGCATGATGTGGGAAAAAACGCGGGACGATATCCAGGCGCGCGGCGGCGCCATTCACATGGGAACGGAAGTGACCCGCATCCGGCATGACGGTTCAAAAGTTCTCTCGGTGGAAACACGGATGGCGGATGGAGCAACGCGGGAATGGCAGGCCCACGCCTTTATTATTTCCATGCCCTTGCGGGAAACAATCGCCGCTCTCGATCCCAAAGCGGAGGATGAAGTGTGCCGGGCTGCGGAACGCCTGAAATACCGCGATTTTCTGACGGTGGCGCTGATGGTCCGGCGCGCGGATCTTTTTCCCGACAATTGGATTTATGTGCATGATCCCGGTGTCAGGCTGGGCCGCATCCAGAATTTCAACAACTGGAGCCCGGAAATGGCGCCGGGGAATGATACGACCTGCCTGGGCCTGGAATATTTTTGTTTTGAAGGGGACGGACTCTGGACGATGCGGGATGAGGACTTGATCGAACTTGGGAAGCGGGAATTGGCGACGCTCGGGCTGGTGAAGCCGGAGGAGGTCTTTGATGGCGCGGTGGTGCGGATGCCCAAGGCCTACCCCGTGTATGGGCCGGGTTATCTGGAGGATGTGGCGCGCATCCGCCGCGCGCTTGGAAAATTTTCAAACCTGCAACCGGTGGGGCGCAACGGCCTGCACAAATACAACAATCAAGACCACAGCATGATGACGGCCCTTTTGGCGGCCCGGAATTTGAATGGGGGGGCGTTTGATGTCTGGAAAGTCAACACGGATGCGGAGTATCATGAGGAAGATGAGAAGGGCCAGGCAAGCGGGCGCAGGGTTCCGGAAAAAGCGTCTTGATCGCAGGGGAAAGGATTTTTTTGAATGAGTGATAAGGAGTTGTCACGGAAAGAGGCGGCGGAAAAAATCATTTCCGCCCCGCAGAAATACAAGGTCTGCGAGAGCTGCGGCTCAATCGTGGTAAAGAAGGCCGATGTCTGCCCGAATTGCAATGCATACCGGTTTGATATTTCCGCGGAATCCGTGACGGCCCAGGCCAAATTGCTGGCGGCGCGGAACCCGCTCTCGATAGAAAAGAACGATTACATTTGAAGCGAATTTCCAACTTATGAAAATAACCCTTGGCCACAGCCCCGATCCGGACGACGCCTTCATGTTTTACGCCATGAAGGAGCACAAGATCCCGATGGGCGAGTACGAATTTAAACACATCCTGCAGGACATCCAGACGCTGAACGAGCGGGCGGGGCGGCAGGAACTGGACGTGACCGCTGTTTCGATCCACGCCTACGCGTACCTCACAAAGCAATATGCGCTTATGTCCTGTGGCGCCAGCATGGGGGACAATTACGGACCGATGCTGGTCGCGCGCAAGACCTGCCCGAAGGAGGAGTTGCTGAAAAGGAAAATCGCCGTGCCAGGGAAATTAACGAGCGCTTTTCTGGCTTTTCAACTTTATGCCGGGCGGCGGGCGGAGGAATTGGACATTGTGATGGTTCCTTTCGATGAAATTTTCGGCGCTTTGCGCGAAGGCCGGGCCGAGGTCGGGCTGTTGATCCACGAGGGGCAACTGACGTATCAGAGCGAGGGCTTCCAACTCTGCGAGGACCTCGGGCAATGGTGGTATCGGGAAACCGGAGGACTGCCGCTTCCGTTGGGCGGCAATGTGGTGAAAAAATCGCTCGGAGCGAAGGCAATTCGTGAGATCACCGACATCACGCGCGCCAGCATCCGTTACGGGCTGGAGCACCGGAGGGCGGGAGTTGAACATGCGTTGCCGCTGGGGCGCGGGTTGGATGCGGGAATGGCTGACCAATTCATCGGCATGTATGTCAATGAGCTGACTTTGGATTATGGCGAACGCGGACGAAAAGCCGTGCGCGAGTTTCTCCGGCGCGGGCATGAGGCGGGGATTTTGCCGCCGCCGCAGGAAATCGAGTTTGCCTGAAAAATTGCATGAAAGTCGGGCGGCTTGGCTGTCTCATTGGGATTACGATTCTGGGGCTTTCAAAACCCGCTGCTGCGGATATTTTTTCACAGGTGCTGGTCCAGATCAATCAGGAGCGGGCAAAGGCCGGGCTGGCGGAAGTGGTGCTGGATGAAAACTTGAATCGTCTGGCGGGTGAATGGGCGGCTGAAGTCGGGCGCCGAGATGCGCTTGTGCATCGGTCGGATATTCTAAAGCTGGAAGCGGAATATGGCTACTCGTATATGAACGAAAACTTGTATTTTTCCAGCGCCGAACCGTCGCCTGCCCGTATGGTGGCTGCCTGGATGAACAGCCCCGGCCATCGCCGCAACCTGCTGAATGCGCAAATAGATCGAATTGGGCTGGGAATGGGGAAGTCGGCGACCGGTTATTATGTGGTGTTTAACGGAGCGGTACACAGCCGACAATAGCCTGCTTTTGTGGTGTAGCGCGGGCCGTCCCGGCTGCGGGTTCGAGGGGCGTCACGCCCCGTGTTTTGAAGGAATTAAACGCAATTTTGCCGCTTGCCTTGACTTGGGGGGCGAAGTTGGTAGCCTTCCCCGTTTTCACTTAGAAAGGACTGAACATGCAACCTACCTATAGACCGTCGCAACGCCGCCGGAAGCGCAAACTGGGATTTTTGTCCCGTACACGGACGAAAAACGGGCGCGCCACACTGGCCCGCCGCCGGGCCAAAGGCCGCAAACGCCTGACTCCGAAAGGAACGGAGAGAAAATTTGCCCGCCACACCAAAGCCTGATGAAACATTGCCGCGGAGTTCGACTCTGCGGCTGCGGGCGGATTTTGACGCGGTACGGTTGCTGGGAGTCCGCTTGAATGGGCGGTATCTGGCCTTGAATTACCGGGTGGCGCCGGAGATATTATTGCGCCGGGCCGGGTTCATTGTGCCGAAAAGCAGTGGCAACGCGGTGCAGCGCAACAGGATCAAGCGCCGGTTGCGCGAGATCTACAGAAAAATGCAGCAAAAGCTGCCGCAGGGATTGCAATCCGTCTGGATCGGAAGGCGGGGTGCAGCGGAAGTGGAATTTGAAACGTTAAAGAAGGAAGTGCAAAACCTTTACCGCAAGGCGGGACTCCTTGCCTGAACCGCTTGGGGACATTTTTATGAAAGAGCTGTTGATTGTGTGGATCCGCATCTACCAGGCGTTTTTTCCGCCGTTGAAGCCTTTGTTTGGGGGAACAGCCAATTGTTGCCGTTACTTCCCGTCCTGTTCCGAATATGGCATTGAAGCCCTGAAACGGCATGGGGCAGCCGCAGGTACGGCGCTGGCGGCCAGGAGAATCCTGCGCTGCCATCCGTGGGGTGGAGCCGGCCATGACCCGGTTCCGTACAAAAAGAAAGGGATCGGCTGCCATGGATAAGAAGACGTGGATTGTTGTCGCAGGATGCGTTCTGCTGTGGTTTGGATATCAGTATTTTCTGGATCGTTATTATCCGCCGCCGCCCCATCCGGCGACCCCAGCCGCCGCGCCTGTCACGGCGGAAGCTCCAATAGCTCCTGCCAATCCGCCCGCCGCGGTCCCGGGCTCCCCCGAGCCGCAACTTCTGCCGGCCGAGCAAAAATTTATTCCCGAAACCAACCTGGCGCCCGAAAAAACCGCCGTGTTGGAAAACCAATATGTGCGGGCCGAGTTGACGACCCATGGCGGCGGATTCAAGACGATTGAGCTGAAAAAGCAAAAGGCGGGCAAAGACTCTACTGTGGTGTTGAATCGCGGCGGCGATCTGCCTGTTTTCAACATAGCGGGCTGGACGGACAAATACTCGCTGATCGGCTATGACCTGGTTTCCGCGGATGCAAAAAGCGCCACGTTTACCCGCATGCTGCAACCGGGTGTGCTGTTGACGCGCACGTACACCCTGACAGGCGACTATAACTTTGAGCTGTCGCAAACCCTTTCCAACCAGAGTGCCGAGACGAAGGTTTTGCCTCCCTACCGCCTGAATCTCGGGGTGGCAACCCCGGTGCATTCCAACGACCAGAACGAGAAGCGTTATATTACGCTGTCGTGGTACACCAAGGCCGGAAGTTATGGCAGCCAGAATCTGCTGGCCTTTGATCCGACGAGCTTTTTGGGGATTAAATTTTCAGCGGGCAAGACGCTGCTGCAGAGCCCGCAGAATGAGGACATCGGGTGGGCGGCGGTCAAATCGCAGTTTTTTGTCCTGATGATCCATTGCGAGGAGTTTGAGGCCAAAGCCGTCGAAGGGCGCCGGCAGTATTTCCCCGACATTCGCCGGGAAATCAATGCGGCGGTCCCTGACGGGATTGCCGCCGAGATGTGGATCCCGGGTGTTCGAGTGGATGCGAACACCAACGCAGCGCAGAAGTTTACCTTTTATGCCGGCCCGAAAGAGGACTCGCGGCTGCGGGGCTTGAGTGATAACCAGGACAAGGTGATGGATTTCGGCTGGCTGGCATGGATCAGCCGCGCGTTGTTGATGTTGATGAACGGGATACACTCGTTTACGCACAACTACGGAGTGTCGATCATTCTGGTGACGATTATTCTACGCGCTCTTCTCTGGTATCCGCAGACGATGGCCAATCTGAGCATGAAACGGATGCAATCGGTGGCGCCGTTGATGAAGGAAATCCAGGGCAAGTACAAGGACAGCCCTGAAAAATTGAACCAGGAGATGCTCAAGATTTACCAGGATTATGGCGTTAATCCCGTGGGCGGCTGCCTGCCCATGCTGATCCAGTTCCCGATTTTTCTGGGTTTTTATTACATGCTTCAGAGCGCGATCGAATTGCGTTATGAGCACTTTCTCTGGATCACGGATCTTTCCCAGCCGGACACCATCGCGATCCTGCCCATGCTGAACCTTCCGCTCAACCCCATGCCGTTGATCATGACAGCCACGATGGTCATCAGCATGCAGATGACGCCGCAACCGGCCGGGGTGGACAATCCGACGGCCAAGATGATGAAATTCATGCCGGTCATCTTTCTGGCCTTTTGCTATAATTTCAGCTCGGCGTTGTCCCTCTACTGGACGATGCAAAATATTTTGTCGGTTTTCCAAATGCGCTATAATATGAAGCAGGCGCCGCCCAGCCTGGAGGCTTTGAAGTTGCAGGCCCAGACGCGGCGCAAGAAACAAAAGAAGCGTTAGGCGGACTTGTGTATGTCGTCAGGTTATTCACCGAAGGAAACACTGGAGTTGATGCTCGGGCATCTGGGGCTCGTGTTTGAGATCCGGGAGGAAGACCGCCCCACCGGCCCCACCCTGCATGTCCTGACCGCTGAACCCAACAAGTTAATCGGGAAAAACGGGAAGATTTTGGAGGATTTGCAATACCTGCTGAACCGCATCATCACGAGCGGCGACGAGGAGATCCAGCGCGTCACGGTGGATGTGGAGAATTACCGCCAGCAGCAGTATTCGGGTTTGTTCAAGCAGGTGCAGGCGGAGGCGGAAAAGGTCCGCGCGACGGGGGAGGAAGTGGTTCTTCCGCCCATGAATTCGTTTGAGCGCCGCCTGGTTCATAATCTTTTCAAGGACGATCCCGAGATCCAAACGGCCAGTTCAAAGGAAGAGTCGCGCTACAAGAGCATCACCCTGCGCCGGAAAACTGCCTGAGCTGCAGGGGCATTTAACGCCAAGACGCAAAGGCGCAAGAAAAACAAAAAATGAGAATTGGCCGCAAAAAATCACAAAGAACCACGGGAAAGCCAGAAGTTTAAATTCCGTATTCCACATTTTTTATTTTCTGTAATCTCCGCACCGTATGGGAAATATTTCTCTTTAACCCCTGTCTCTCTTGCGCCTTTGCGTCTTATGCCCTCTGCGTTAAACTGCATCTGGCTTCATATTCTCCTTTTCAAGCCCGAGACCCGCTGTAAGGTCTTTCCCCGGTATGGAAAAGACGTTGATCTTGTTGAAGCCGGATTGCATGGCCGGGGGGCATTGTGGCGAAGTGATCAACCGCTTTGAAAAGGCGGGCTTCAAAATCCGGGCCTGTAAAATGATGCGGCTCGGGGATGCGGTCTTGAAAGAGCACTATGCTCATATCACCAGTCTTCCATTTTTCCCGCAAATCCAGGCGTTTATGCAGTCATCGCCCGTGATTGGCCTGGTTTTGGAAGGGGAACAGATTATTGAAAAAGTCCGCAAGATGCTGGGGCCGACGGATTCCACGAAGGCGCCGAAGGGCAGTATTCGCGGGGATTTGGGCAAGACGGTGATGATGAATGTGGTGCATGCCTCTGATTCCGCGGAAAACGCCCTCCTGGAGATCCAGCGATTTTTTAGCCCAGCTGAGCTGTTCGAGTAACAGATGTTGTTATCTTCCCAAGCTGTATCAAAATAGACATTTGAGCCGGATTTCTTCGAGTTTTCCCTGAAACAGGGTCCTTGTTGCTGTAAAATCTCTACTGAGTAATTACAGGAGGAGGCTGAAGCCTCTTTTATTTCAACCGGGTGCCAATCTTTGGCCGGAAAATATTTTTCACTTATTGCAAGGCAAGCGTACGTCCATGCCGTGGTACTTGGCATGGAAGGTGCTTTTGATCTAAGCCCATGCCAATTCATTTAGTTGAGTTGAAAGTAAGTGTCGTGCGGCCTGGGTGGGTCGCATGCAGGTCAGTTAAAACAAATTAGGAGGATAAAACATATGTCGTTGATAAGGCTCGTAAGCCGTAAAATTTTGTCAAAAGGATGGCTCGGATTGGTTCTGGCCGCCTTTTTAATGGTACCCACAATAAAAGCCCAGACTGCGGCGCCAGCCGCAGCTCCGGCCCCCGCGCCTGAGGCTGCCGCAGCACCCGCTGCCGCCCCGGCGAAAGCGGCTCCCACAGTTGAGCAACGGATTGCTGACTTGGAAGCCTATGTAAACAACACGGCGCGTGGCGCGGATGATCCTGCCGCCAAATTCACGTCCAACATTGCCGGACCCGGACCTGGTCACAATGCGTGGTTGATGACTTCATCGGCCTTGGTGTTGTTTATGACCCTGCCCGGTCTGGCCCTGTTTTACGGCGGTTTGGTCCGTAAAAAGAACGTGTTGTCCGTGCTGGCCCAGTGCATGGGTATTACCGGTCTGGTGGCCATTCTTTGGTGGGTGGTCGGTTACAGCATGGTCTTCCACAAGGGAACTCCGTTTTGTGGAAATCTGGATTTTGCCTTTTTCAAAGGCGTTGATTCCAATGTGAATACCGACTACTCCTACTGGGTCTCCCAGAACGTCTTCGCGATGTTCCAGTTGATGTTTGCGATTATCACCCCTGCGTTGATCGTGGGCGGTATTGCCGAACGCATGAAATTTACGGCTGTTCTGGCCTTTGTCACATTCTGGATGCTCATCGTCTATTTCCCGCTTGCCCACATGGTTTGGGGTATTGACGGCTTGATGAACGGCGTCTGGAACCCGGATGCAAAAATCAAGGCGATGGATTTTGCCGGTGGAACCGTGGTGCATATGTCATCCGGTTGGTCCGCTTTGATCCTTTGCATGATCGTGGGCAAACGTATTGGGTTTGGCAAAGAAAACATGGCGCCTCACAGCATGGTCCTTTGCATGATCGGTACCGGAATGCTCTGGGTCGGCTGGTATGGTTTCAACGCGGGCAGCGCTGTCGCCGCCGACGTTGTCGCCGCCAACGCCTTCACCACCACGACTCTTGCAACCGCTGTGGGCTCCTTCACATGGGCTGCTGCGGAATTTATCTTTAAGGGCAAGGCCAGCGTCCTGGGCTTCTGCTCGGGTGCGGTCGCCGGCTTGGTTGTCATCACCCCTGCCTGCGGTTATGTCAATCCTACAGGCGGCGTCATTATCGGCGTTGCTGCCGGTTTGATTCCGTTCTTCGCGGTTGTCAAACTCAAGGGCTGGCTTGGTTATGACGACGCCCTCGACACCTTCGGCGTACATGCCATCGGTGGAACCATCGGCGCGTTGCTCACCGGCATTCTGGCTGATCCCGCGATCAACAGCAATATTGCCACTGCGACGCCCGCAAATCCTGCCACAACGAACGGTCTGGCTGCCTTGATCACCGGGCATCACGCCTGGATGCAGCAGAGCAAGGCCATCCTTGTGACTCTGGTTCTTGCGGTTGTGGGAACGGCCATCATTGGTTTCGTCCTGAAATTCACGCTCGGTCTGCGTCCGACACCGGAAGCGGAATCCCAGGGCTTGGATATCAGCGATCACGGAGAGGAAGGCTACATCCTGTAACAATTACGAACATGGTGCGGTATGCTGAAAACATGCCGCACCTTTTCTTTCAAAAAAACTTATGAAAAAAATCGAAGCAATCATCAAACCGTTCAAGCTTGAAGAAGTAAAAGATGCCCTGACCGAAGTGGGGGTCGAAGGATTGACCGTGACTGAAGTCAAGGGGTTTGGCCGCCAGAAGGGCCATACCGAGATTTACCGCGGCAGCGAGTACACCGTTGATTTCCTGCCCAAGGTGAAGATCGAAGTCGTCGTCAAGGACGAGACCCTGGACTCGGCCATCAAGGCCATTACCACTGCCGCCAAAACCGGCAAAATTGGCGATGGTAAAGTCTTTATTGTTCCGGTAGAACAATCGATCCGTATTCGCACGGGCGAATCCGGCGAAAAAGCTATCTAAACAACAAAAAACTGACTTAAGGAAAATACGCCATCATGGCATCAAAATATCTACATGCGAAGAGCGGCAAGGAAGCTCTGGACTTTGCCAAGAAGAACGAATGCAAACTCGTGGATTTCAAATTCACGGACATTCCGGGCACTTGGCAGCACTTCACGACCACTCTGGGGGAAATCGACGAGAAGACATTTGACGAAGGCCTGGGTTTTGACGGTTCGTCCATCCGCGGATGGAAAGCCATCAACAACTCCGACATGCTGGTCATCCCCGACCCGGCGACCGCCTTCATCGATCCCTTCAATGTCGAGCCCACGCTGAGCCTGACCTGTACTGTGATTGATCCGCTCACGAAGCAGACGTATGAGCGCGATCCCCGCAGCATCGGTATCCGGGCCGAAAATTATCTCAAGAGCACCGGCATCGCCGATACCGCGTTCTTCGGACCCGAAGCCGAGTTCTTCGTGTTCGATGACGTGCGGTACCAGAGCAGTTCCAACATCCAATTCTACAGCGTGGATTCTGTGGAAGCGATCTGGAACTCAGGCCGCGAAGAAGGCCCGAACCTGGGTTATAAAATCCGCCACAAGGAAGGCTACCTCCCGGTGGCCCCGGCAGATACCCAGCAGGACCTGCGCAATGAGATGACTCTTCTCATGGAAGATTTGGGTGTCCAGATCGAACGGCAGCACCACGAAGTGGCCACTGCCGGCCAGGCGGAGATCGATGTCCGTTTTGATAGCCTGGTGCGTACGGGTGACAAGATGGCGATCTACAAGTACGTGGTCAAGAATGTGGCCAGGAAGTATGGCAAAACGGCCACCTTCATGCCCAAGCCGCTGTTCGGTGACAACGGTTCAGGTATGCACACCCACCAGAGCTTGTGGAAGGATGGCAAACCGCTGTTCGCCGGCAACGGCTACGGCAACCTGAGCGAGATGGCCCTGTTTTATATCGGGGGCATCATCAAACACGCCCGGGCGTTGACCGCCATCACCAACCCCACTACCAACAGCTACAAGCGTTTGGTGCCGGGTTTTGAGGCTCCGGTGACGTTTGCCTACTCGGCCCGTAACCGCAGTGCGGCCATCCGCATTCCCACCTACTCGTCGAATCCCAAGACAATCCGCGTCGAATTCCGCACTCCGGATCCGGCGGCCAATCCCTACCTGGCCTGCGCGGCCATGTTGATGGCCGGTTTGGACGGGGTACAGAACCGGATTCATCCGGGAGATCCCATCGACAAGAACCTCTACGAACTGCCTGCTGAAGAGCTGGCCAAGGTTCCGGTGGCCCCGGATTCCTTGAAGGGTGCGATCGAGGCTCTGGAAGCCGACCACGACTTCCTGACCAAGGGTGACGTCTTCACGACGGACCTGATCGAAACCCTCCTGGCATCCCGTAAGAATGAATACGACCAGTTGCGTCTGCGTCCGCATCCTTACGAGTTCTTCATGTATTACGACGTTTAATTATTAACACTGTCCTGCAAAGGATAGGCTCTCAAAAGGCGCCCGGCTTTTAATAGCGGGCGCCTTTTTGTTGGCACGGCCCATGCTATAATTATATCCATGAGCTGGACAATCCGACCTAATGTCTTCTGGCATGCTGTTCTGGGCGCTGTTGTTCTCTTTTTTGTCGGCTGGATGGACTATGTCTCAGTCGGCCAGCTTGATTTCTCGGTTTTGTATTATCTGCCAATCGCCCTCTGGGCATGGCATATCGGACTGGGTCCGGCGATTTTCATGGCTTGCGTTAGCACCTGCGGGTTCACGATCAATGATTATCTCAATGGAAACACGTATCCGCACGAGATTTTCCGTGTCTGCAGTGCGGGGATACACGGGGCTGCATATATGGCCGTGGCGATTTGTGTTCATTTGCTTCACAAACGGTTCCTGCGCGAGAGGGAGTTGAACTTCCGCCTTGCGAAAACCGTGGGCGAATTGGACAAATCCATGACCGAGGTCCGGAAGCTCAGGGGGCAGGCTCTCACCATTTGTCCGGTAACGCGCCGGATCAAGATGGGCGGAGAATGGATCGGGATAGAAAGCTTCCTGCGCGAGAATCTGGAGATGCCGGTGCAGGAGGAAGTTTCCGGGGAAGTCGTGTCCGGCATGGCGGAAAAGATGATCGAGTACTACGGCTGGCGCGAGTGATTTGATTACTCGGAACACTTCTCGCGCAAAGACGCCGAGCCGCAAAGAAAAACCAACAGAAAATGATGAATTCAGAATGTGGAATTCAGAATTTTTCGAATTCCGCATTCAACATTATTTATTCTCCGTGTTCCGTGAGAGAAATGGTTAGGTTCGAAAATCTGGATGAATATGCTTGACGTGATACTATCGGATGTTTTGTTTGGGGCCGGCACGGGCCGGAGAACGTGGAAATTGTAGATTACCATTGAAAACAGCGATGAAAGACACCTTGCCGATTCCGTATCCCGGAGAAACCTTGCGGGAAGATTTTATGGAGCCCATGGGATTGAGCGCGTACCGGGTGGCCAAAGACCTGGGGGTACAGCCCATTGCCATCAGCCAGATTCTGCGCGGGCAACGGGCCATCAGCGCGGAAATGGCATTGCGGCTGGCGCGTTACACGGGGGCTAGCGCAAGCTTTTGGCTGGGTTTGCAGGAGTCCCATGATTTGCGCCAGGCCCAGCGCAAGGCGGGAGCGCGAATTGAGCGTCTGGTCAAACCCCACCCGCAACTCCAGGCGGCCTGAATTCAAAAAAAGTTGATACGGGCCGTCAGTTGGCTTTAAGATTTATCCTGTGAGCTTGCGGCTTAGTTCGGCACTCGCGTCAGGCCTTCTTGTCTCTTGCTAGTTGTGGAGTTGTGAGGGTAAAGTTCAGACTATGTCTTACGATCTTTTAACTGCACGTCGTCGATTTTATTCTTGGGCTGCATGCCGAGCTGTGCAGGCAGGATCTGCCAAGGCTAAGCGCAAAGAACTGCTCGGTGCCTTAGCCTACAGTGGTGTGCAAGAGTATCTAGTGCAGATCCGAAGCTATCACTACCCATCCAGCCAGCGCGTGAAAAACAAAGTTGCCTGCGCCGTGGCGAGGATGAGAAGCAGATCGCCGGGCTTGAGGGTCTCGTCGCCTCCGGGGTTGAGCAGGATCTTTTCGCCGCGTTTGATTCCCAAAACTTGTACGCCCGTTTCAACGGAGATCCGAAGGTCCTGCAACGTTTGCCCCGCCCTCGGGGATTCGGGAGGAACCGCAACGGTTTCCAATCGTGTTTCATCAAACGATTCCGAAATCGCGTCACCCCCGCCTTCCTGCTGCAAATAATCCAAGGCGGCTTGTATCTGGGATTCCGAGCCGAATAAAAGAAGCCGGTCCGAGGGAAACAGGGCAAAATCCGGGCGCGGATTCGGGATGGCGACACCCTGTCGTTCAATTTCAACGACGTTGCACCCAAACTTGCGGCGCAACGGCAAATCGGCCAGCGTTTTCCCGCGGTAAAGCGCCTGGTCCGGCACGACAAACTCGACCAACTCCACCTTCCAGACTTGGGCGCGGCCTCCCTGGAAGGAGCGGTTGAGCCCCTGCAGGCCCGCGCGGGAAGAGAGCAAAAGCCTCTGGTTGAGCGAATATTGCAACTGGCTGTGCCAGCGGATCAGCCTCCGCCAAAACACGGCGCCAAACAGCAGGCAGAGCACGATAATAATCACAACGGTCCATGGACCCTTGGCTTCGGGAGGCATGAAAAAGCCGATCAGCCAAAGCAGGCCGACTGCGGCAGCCAGTTGGAACCCGCCTTCAATCACCGGCTTGAGCCGGCCGGGCTGAGCGGCCTGGGAGGCGCCGGCTTCCGCATAAATGAGGCTCAAAGCGCCCATATTGCGCCAGACGGCAATGATCAAAATCAGGTTGATGAGACCGATCAAAAACCAATAGAGATAAGACCAGCCTGGAAATGCGAAGCCTGACAATCCAATGGCGTGATTCAGCTCCGAGTGCAGGAATGAGGAATAACTTAAAACACCCGCGATCAACAAGAGTTCGACTGCCACCTGGCCCAATCTTCCCTTGGTCAGCCTCCACCACAGGTATTGGTCCTGCCGGTGCGCCAGGGCTTGGAGCCATGTTTCGTAGGCCGCAAGGATGCGCTGGAGCACATTCGGTTGATGGCGGCAGGCAAGGTCGGCGATAGGCCCTGAAAACCGCGTGAGCAGCGGAGCGGCAGCGGCTGTCAGGATGGAAATGCCGACAGCCAGCACATTGAAGTCGGCGGACAGGGTGCCGTCGGATATTCCGGTTTGGGCGATGACGTAGCTAAATTCCCCAATCGGGATAATGCACAACGCCGTGCGGATGCTGCCGCGAAAATTGTTTCCAGATATAAGATAGGCAAGCAATGCCGCAAAAAACCGGGCTGCGATGGCGAAACAGGCAGCGCCCAAAATCAGGGGGAACTGCGCGAAGGCCGCGTGGACGTCGATCAACATACCGATGGAGACAAAAAAGATGGCGCTGAACATGTCCTGCGTTCCGGACAACAATTTCTCGACCTTGTGTTTGAACGGGGTCTCGGCAATCACCATGCCCAGCAGGAATGCGCCCAGCGCGGGTGAGAATCCGGCTTTGGCCGCCGTGACAGCCGAGACAAAAAGCAGCCCCGCCACCAGCAGCATTTTCAGGTCGCCATCCTGGGATTTGCTGAATCGCTTGAGCAAACCCGGCAGGAACAGCAGGCCGAGGACCATCATCAGCACGACAAAGCCGCCGAGCAGGCCAAGGGTCTTTGCGATTGCGGCGGGTCCGTGGCCTCCTGCGGGCGTGCCGGAAGCCAGCAAGGTAAGCATGACGACCGCCACAATGTCCTCCAAAACCATGGCGCCCTGCGCGCGCTGGGCGAATTTTTCGTGCGTGATCTTTTGCTCTGACAGAATTTTGCTGATGATCGCGGAACTCGAAACCATGAGCATGGCGGAAAAGAAGAGTCCCGTCGTGTGGCTCCACCCCGCGAAGTGGGCAAAGATCTGGCTGAAATTAAAGACCAGCCATGCGGTCAGAATCGTGGAAGCCAGCATGACAAACCCCAGTCGGCGGATGCGGCTGAGGCTCAAACCCAGGCCGACAAAAAACATCAGAAAAACCAGGCCCAATTGGGAGAGCGTTTGAATGCGGTCCAGATCGCTGACCAGCGTGAACGGAGGCGTGTAGGGACCGATGAGGACGCCTGCGGCAAGATAGCCGATCACCACGGATAATCCGATGCGGCGGAAGACAAGGCCCGAGATTCCCGCAACGAGCAGGACGACGGCAAAATCCTGGAGCAATAACAAACTGTGCATGATTCAACGCTTCCGTTTCGCGAGGAGTTGTTTTTTGACGTCGCGCAATGCCAGGCAATTGATGACATGATCCGCCGTCAGCCAGCCTTTGCGCGCAATCTGCACTCCGAGTTTCAAGTATCCAAGTTGAGAAACGGCATGCGCGTCGGGATTGATGACGCACTTCACGCCTTTGTCGCGTGCCGCCTTCCAGTAGCGCCAATCCATGTCCAGCCGCAGCGGATTGGCGTTGAGCTCGATCCAGGTTCCGGTGTGGGCCGCGGCATCGATGATTTTTGGGATGTTGACCTTGTAAGGTTCACGCTTCAACAGCAGGCGCCCGGTCAGATGCCCCAGCATGGTGACATGCGGATTTTCAATCGCCCGGATGATGCGGCGCGTCATTTCATCCTCGTCCAGCGTGAATGCGGAGTGGACCGAGGCGACTGTGTAATCCAGTTGCGAAAGAATATCATCTTCGTAGTCGAGCGATCCGTCTTTCAGGATGTCGCATTCCACGCCGGCAAAAAGGTGGATGTCGTTTTGCGTTTTGTTATAATTCCGGATTTCCGAAACCTGTTTCAGGAGACGCTCGCTGCTGAGGCCGTTGGCCTGGACGGAGGACTTGGAGTGGTCGGCGATGCCGAGGTATTCGAGCCCCAGCATGGCGGCGGCACCGGCCATTTCCTCCAGCGAATTGTCGCCATCGCTTGCCGTGGTATGATTATGGAAACAACCGCGCAACTGGGTCCATTCCACCAGGCGCGGCAGCTTGTGCTGTTCCGCCGCCTCGATCTCGCCCAGGCCCTCGCGCAGCTCGGGAGGAATGGTGTCCAGGCCGAGTTGCGAGAAAAGTTCCTCCTCGCTCCGGCAAACCCGCAGGGTCGGGCTGGAAGCCTTGGATTTGGCGTTGTCTTCAGCCAGTCCGTATTCGTTCAAATGAAGCCCTTTCGAGAGGGCGCGTTGGCGCAGCGCGACGTTGTGCTCCTTGCTCCCCGTGAAATGATGAAGAGCACAGGCAAATTGGGAATCCTCGACGACCCGCAGGTCGCAGGCAATGCCGCCCTGGAGCAGAACACTGGACTTGGTTTCGCCGTGGTTGACGACACGCGCCACGCGATCGAGCGTGGTAAAATCCCGCATCACTTCCGCGGGTTTCTTCGACGAGGCCACGAGGTCCAGGTCTTTGACAATTTCCTTGCCGCGCCGCAGGCTGCCGGCCAGGGCCACGCGCGTGACCGCAGGATGCTGGCGGAGGGTATCGACCAGTTCTTCCGCCAGCAGAATCACGTCTCCGTATAGGTGGAGGTTGCTGTAGGATTTGACCTGCCCGATGCCGGCGAGAATTTTGGCCACGGCCTTTTCTCCAAAACCATCCAGCCCGGCGATGCTGCCGTCGTGGCAGGCGGCCTCGAGTTTTTCCAGCGAGCCGATTTGCAACTCATGATAAAGAGCGCCCACCTTTTTGGGGCCAAGGCCTGGGATACGGAGCAAGTCGAGAATGCCGGATGGAAGCGAGGATTTCAGTTCGTCATAGTAGGGCAGGGAACCGTTCTTGACCCATTGTGTGATTTTTTCCTGCAAGGCTTCCCCGATGCCGGGTAGTTCCCGCAGACGGTCTTCAGCCGCCAAGGTGCGCAGGTCCTCCGGGCAGGATTCGATTGTGCGGGCTGCGTTGAGGTAGGCCCGGCACTTGAAACTGTTCTCGCCCTGGATTTCAAGCAGAGTTCCGATTTCCTGGAAAATGTGGCTCAGTTCCTTGTTGCTCACGATTTCCTAGTGTTACTGAATATGGCACAGGGTTGCAACTTTTCTACTCAACCTCTCTTTCACCCTTGTCACTTGGGCTCCGGTAGGTATTTATCCTGCATGGACAGCGTCATCCCGGCCGTGGCACAAAGGTGCCGTTTTACACTCTGCACGGCCGTCATTGCATGTGAAACAGGCCGCCGAGCCCGGAAAGTTGAATAAACCGAGACATGGACACCAGCCTCTACAACGATTATGTACTGAGCGCCAGCGTCCAGGCCGGCTGGATCAGCGAGGATCAAAAACAGGTGATCGAATCCGCCCTGGCACGTTTGCCCGGCGTTGCCGCCCTCGATTTTATGTATGACCAGGCGATGCTGGAGCAGAGCCAGGTGGACATGCTGCAGGGCTTGATCGCCCAGGCCCAAAACCCCGCGCCCGCGACGGCGGTTCCCGAACCCGCTCCGATGCATTCGGTCGAATTGCGCCCTCCGAATCCGGGGAGTGGGGGACATTCGAAAGTGTTGGATTATCTGGCATACGCCGTTTCGGTTGGCGCCTCTGATTTACATCTCGGCCCGGATTCCCCGCCCCTGTTGCGTTACAACGGAGCGCTGATGCCCATCAGCCCGGACGCCGCTGAGTTGACGCCGGAAGAGTGCGAAACCCTGGCGCGCCAGTTTCTCAGACCCGAGCAGGTGAAAATGGTCGAAGAAACGGGGGGTGTTGATTTTTGTTACCAGGCTCCGGACCAGGCCCGGTTCCGCACCAGCGTGGTGCGGCAGCGCCGCGGTTGGGAATCGGTGTTCCGCGTGATTCAGGCGCGCGTGCGCAGCATGCAGGAATTGGGCCTTCCGCCCGTGCTGTATGAACTGGTAAAATATCATAACGGGTTGATTCTTGTGACCGGCCCGGTGGGTAGCGGTAAAACCACCACATTGGCTTCCATGGTCCAGCAGATCAATATCGAGCGGCATGACCATATCATCACTCTTGAAGATCCGGTTGAATATGTTTTTAAACCGGAGGGTTGTCAGGTCACCCAGCGTGAAATTCACACGCACACCGAGTCCTTTTCCTCGGCGCTCCGGGCCGCCTTGCGCCAGGATCCGGATGTTGTGATGGTGGGGGAAATGCGCGACTTGGAAACCATCTCGCTTGCCATCACCGCTTCCGAAACCGGCCACCTTGTGCTGGCTACCCTGCACACCAGTAATGCCCCGCGCACCATGCAGCGTTTGTTGGACGTTTTTCCCGTCGATCAGCAGGCGCAGATCCGCACGATGGTCAGCGAATCGTTGCGGGGCGTCATCTGCCAGCAATTGGTGCCGCGGGCCGATGGAAAGGGCCGCGCCCTGGCGCTTGAAATCATGACGAACAACCCCGCCATCGGCAATCTCATCCGCGAAGGAAATAATTTCATGCTGCCCGGCCAGATCCAAATCGGACGCCGGGCCGGCATGCAGTTGATGGATGACGCCTTGCTGGAGCTGGTCGAAAAAAGCATTATCACCCCGGATGATGCGTTTGAGCGTTGCGAGGACCGTAAGGCGTTCGCGCAGGAACTTGCGGGAAGGATGAAGAAGCGATGAAACAACGTTGTCTGATTGACGATCTTTTTGACGTGTTGGTCAGCCAAAACGGCTCGGATCTTCATTTGTCCGAAGGCCAGCCTCCGAAATTCCGGAAAAACGGCGAGATCCAGCCCCTGCGCGAACAACCGCTCGACCGCGCGGAGATCGAGTCCCTGCTCAGCCCCATTTGCCGGACCAAAAGCTGGGAAAAATTCCTCGAAACCGGCGATCTGGATTTTGCCTATGAAATGGATGAAGAATCCCGGTTCCGCTGCAATTACCACAAACACCTGAACGGCCTTGGCGCGGTCTTCCGTCTGATTCCAAACCGCATCAAGACAATCGACGACCTCGGCGTTCCGAAAGTGATCGAGTCCTTCGGCAAACTTCGCTCCGGCTTGGTGCTCGTCACCGGTCCGACCGGCTCGGGAAAATCGACCACGCTGGCGGCCCTCATCGACCACATCAACACTCATACAGCGCGGCACATTGTTACCATTGAAGAGCCCATCGAATTTGTACATAAAAACAAAAAAAGCGTCATTACACAACGCGAGGTCCCGACCGAAACGTCCACGTTTGCGACCGGCTTGAAAGGCGCCCTGCGCGAGGACAGTGACGTGGTGCTCGTGGGCGAAATGCGCGACCTGGAAACCATTTCGCTGGCTCTTACTGCGGCCGAGACCGGGCTTCTGGTTTTTGGCACCCTGCACACCAATAACGCCCGCAAAACCGTGGACCGCGTCATCGACGCCTTTCCCGCGGACCAGCAGGAACTCATCCGCACCATGCTTTCCACATCGTTGCGAGGCGTGGTGGCGCAGTTGTTGTTCAAGCGGGCCGACGGCCAGGGGCGGCTTGCGGTGAACGAGGTACTCATCGCCAATTCGGCCGTTGCGGCCATCATCCGCGAAGGCGCCACATACAAACTCAACGATGTGCTCAAATCGGGCCGGGCGGATGGAATGCAATTGATGGACGATTCCATCGAGCATCTTCTGCATCAAAAACTGATCAGCGGAGGCGAGGCCTACATGAAATGCATCGATAAACAGCGTTTCGTCCAGTATCTGCCCAAGACCGGCGGACACTAGCCGTACTTGTTTCAATCATGAAACTGCAGGAGGCCACCCAAATTTGCCAGGACGGATTCGAATTGGATTCGGGCCGGATTGCCGCGGTGGCGGAGCAATTGCTCGATCCGTCCATTCCTGAAGATGACAAGGCCGGATTTCTCCGGGCGCTGACCGACAAGGGTGAAACTCCCTCCGAACTGGCGGCGTTTGTGCAGGCGCTGCTTCCGAAGGCCGTTGATCCCGGATTTAAGGGGGAATGGAATGGCAGGCCGCTTTTCGATTGTTGCGGTACCGGGGGCGGCGGATTGAGCCTGGTCAATATTTCCACCGCCATGGTGTTTGTACTGGCGTCAGCGGGCGTCCCGGTGGTGAAACACGGAAACCACGGCGTGACCAAAGTCTCCGGCAGCGCCGATGTGCTCGACGTGCTCGGAATCCGGCGCGACCTTCCCCCGGAAAAGGCCCGCGCGGTTTTTGAGAAAACGGGCGCGGTTTTTTTCATGGCCCCGGCCTATCATCCCGCATTTGCCGGGCTGGCCTCCGTGCGGAAGCGCCTGGCTTTGGAAGGGCGGAGGACCGTTTTTAATTTGCTCGGCCCGTTATTGAACCCGGCGTGTCCCGACACGCAGTTGATCGGGGTTTTCAAACAGGAACATGTCGTCCTCTTTTCAAAAGCCATGCGCCTGCTGGGGCGGAAGCGGTTTCTGGCGGTTTACGGCGAGGGCGAGGATGGCGCCGCTTTGGGCGAATATTCAATTTTCGGAAAAAATTTGTCGCACGGTTCCTTCGCTTTGGATGTACCGCAGCCGGAACCCGAAGACGTGCCGTCCGGTTCCTTCCGCGATTTGGTGGTTTCAGGCAAGGAAGAGAGCGCGGAACGGATTTTATCCGTGCTGCGCGGGCGCGAGCGCGGGTTGCTGAAGGAAATGATCGTGCAGAATACCGCCATTGGCCTGTTGGTGCATGGATCTTCGCCTGATTTCGCCGCAGGCTGCGCCCTCGCAAGGGAGCGGATCGAGTCCGGGGCGGCGCTGGCCAAGCTGGAAGAATGGAAGTCCGCGTGCATTTCCTAACATCTATTCCGAAACATTTTAGCGCCTATATCGGCGGTTACTTGGACGCATCCTATCCTGATGCCAACGGCATGCCCGGCGGGAAACCAGACCCTGCCAAAGTCTTCAATCTTTATCCCGCTGCCGTTAAAAAGCTGACTGGCAGGAATTTTGAATGACGATGAACAAACCATGAACCAATCCGTAAATTCACGTTAATATTTGACGGTTGGCGTCCGGCATAAAAAATATGGAAGCCTTATTCCTGATTCCTCTCCTCCTTTTCCCCCTATTCATGATTTTGGGGATTGTTTTGATTATTTTCTGGATATGGATGCTTGTTGACTGCGCTCAAAATGAATCCTCATCCGGAAACGATAAAATAATCTGGATATTGGTTATTATTCTTACAGGTTGGCTCGGAGCTTTGATCTACTATTTTGTAAGGCGTCCTCAAAGGCTCAAATTGAAAACATCCCCTCCTCCCCTGCCTTTGGATGGCATTCATCCAAAGCCCGCACGCATCGCTCGACGGTAAACAGCAACCACAGGGTCAGAGGCGCGGCCACGAGCGATATCTGCCAGTGGCGCGCGCTCAGGGCCAGGAAGCCGCAGGACCAGAAAAAGGCGGTCCAAAACAAAATAGAGTGTCGGGGCAAGGGCAGCCGCAGAAAATAAATGCACCAGACGAGGCCAAGCACCAATTCGTATGATTTGACGTGCGGGGTGAAAATCAGCCAGTAAACCACAGCCAGAGCCAGGGTGAGATCGGCACTCCAGCTTTTGAGGGATTGGAGTTTGTTCAAGCGCCACACAAACCAGACGAGCGCCGCCATGGCGAACAGGTAGCTGAGCAGCATCCCCGCAGCTTGCCACCCATCAGGCAGTGCGGTGAGCACGAAGCCTTTCCAGGCCACGTTGGTTGCCATTTCATCGCTTTGCCGCCCGCGCAGGATTTCCCAGAGGCTGTGCAGCCAGTCGAGGTGAGCATGCCACCCGCACAAGAGCAGGCTCAGAGCGGCCCAAAGGATGCTTCCCAGTATCAGTCCGGCGCAAAAGCGTTTGTGGCCTGTCAGGAGCATCAGCAACAGGCCGCAGAGCACGAATTGCGGTTTATAGAAGGCGCAGGAAAAAACCAGTCCTGCAGCCAAGGCCTGGCTGTTTCGCAGGAGCTGACAACTTGCGCAAAGAATCAGGAAGGTCAGGCATGCATTTTGTCCCAAGGCAAGGGCGTACGTTAAGGGTGCAAACGACAAAATTAGCAGCCAGCAGGCGGCCGTCATTTTTTTAAATAGTGGAAGCCCGTGCAGCAATAAAAGAGCGGCTGCCACAGTGCAGGCGATTGAAAACCAGAACCAACCTTTGACCCAAAGGATGTAGGGCAGGGGGAGCGCCTTTTCGGAGATCCAGGCATAGAGCGGACTATAGCGAAAATTAAAACGTTCCAATTCTTCGCCCCGGTCGAATGCCTCCCGTTCAAACCAGCGGTAGAGTTCCCGTCCGAAATGGTAATCGCGATAGAGAACGCGGTAGTCTTCCCGTTTGAGCATTTGTCCGGAGGCATAGAATTGTTTGAGATCGCCGCCCAGATCCGTGCCCGGTTGCCATTGGGCGGGAAGATGGAGGTAAAAGTTGGCGAGGAGATAGGCGCAGAGACAAGCGGCTGTAAGTCCGATCCCGATCAAAATCCGTTCTGTTCTCACGAGAAATGAATCTTTATCCAGTTTAAGTCTCTGGAGATTGCCGTGCGGCGGCCATGCTTGCTTGATAGACCTCTTGCAGGCTGACGCCGTGTTTTTCAGCGATGCGCCGGCAGCTTTCGTATTCCGGGCTGATTTGGACGATTTTATCGCCGATGCGCCCGATCTTGACGCTCACCGCGCCCCAGGGGGTTTGGACTTCACGCGTGTCGCGTTGCAGCTTGATGCGGTCGGCTTGATAAACCCGCAGGCCGAAAGCGGTGGTTTCGCTGAAAATCAGATGCAACGCCGCGTCCCTGGCTGATTCCGGTGTGATGACCTGAAGTTGCACCGCAGGGCGGCTCTTCTTCATAGTTAGGGGTACGAAAGCCACGTCATAAACCCCGGCTTGCATGAGTTTTTCCGACAGGTAACCCAGTGTCTCTCCGCTGCAATCGTCGAGGTTGGTTTCCAGGACCAGTACGCGGTCGGTGTCATATTTTTCGGAAGACTGGGATGACGCGCCGAGCAAGGCCCTTAGGACGTTGGGCCGGCCGGCAATTTCGCGCGAGCCGAGACCGTAGCCGATTTTTTCAACCGTGAAGGAATGCAGCGGGGCAAAACTCTCGGCAAATTCAGCCAGCAGGGCCGCGCCTGTGGGGGTGATGAGTTCGTGCGGCACATCGATTTGGGTGATCGGAATGCCCGAAAGAATCGCCAGCGTGGCCGGGGCCGGTATGGGGAAGACGCCATGGGCGCAGGTGATTGTGCCGCGCCCGTCCGCGAGCGGCGAGGCGAGTACTTTTTTAATCCCCAGATTTTCCAGCGCGATGCAGGCGCCGGTGATATCGACAATGGAATCGATGGCGCCGACTTCGTGGAAATGAATCTCCTCGATTGTTTTTCCGTGGATTTTGGCTTCAGCCTCCCCGATCCTGCGGAAGACATTCAGGGCGCGCTGTTTGACGCCTGTTGAAAGGGATGAAGATTCGATGAGTTGGCGGATGTCGGAATAGGAACGGCCATGCGTATGGGGTTCGGAGTGGTGATGATTTTCATGAGCATGCGCGTGGGCATGCCCGTGGTCGTGATGGGAATGTTCGTGGGTGTGGTGGGAATGCTCATGAACGTCAAATTTAATTCCGGCGATGGAACCCCGGGTGGCCCGGTTTGCATGGAGGTGGAAATCCGTGTGGACGGGCAGCTTTTTCAGTTCGGCTTCAAGGACTTCCAGGGGAAGGCCGAGGTCCAGGCAGGCGCCGAGGAACATATCGCCGCTGATGCCGGAAAAGCAGTCCAAATAGAGCGCATTAGCCATAATGGGTTATCCAAGCGGACGTGAGGTATAAACTCAAGAGTAACGGCAGGGCAATCGCATTAAAGTTGCGGATTTTGCAGAGGTATGGCAACAAATTTGGACTGCGGCGGCAGGACGCCGCTTTCTACTGCGGGCGACATGTCGCCCGTCCTAAAGCGCAGACATGTCTGCGCACTCCAAAATTCGCGCTTCGCGCGGCGATGGCATGGGAAAAAATCTTTGACGCAGGGGGCTTCATCTGGGATTGTCGATTGTTTATGCTGGACGGTAATAAGCCCAATCTATCGATGCCCGCCATCGTTTAGCTTCCGCTCTCTTTTATGAATATTCACGAATATCAAGCCAAGGAATTGCTCGAAAAATTTGGAGTGGCCACGCCGCGCGGAAAAGTGGCTTCCAGCCCGGACGAAGCCGAGCAAGTCGCCCGAACCTTGGGCAACAACCTCGTCGTCAAGGCCCAGATCCACGCCGGAGGCCGCGGCAAGGGAACGTTCAAGGACGGGTTCAAGGGCGGGGTGCAACTGGCCAAAACGGCGGGCCAGGTGAAGGACCTGGCGGAAAAAATGCTTAACAATACGCTCATCACACATCAGACCGGCCCCGCTGGACGGGTTGTTTCCAGGGTGTTGGTGGCGGAATCGGTCACCATCGACCGGGAGCTGTATTTTGCGATCGTGATGGACCGCGCGACAAACGGCCCGGTCGTGATGGCCAGCCGCCAGGGGGGCATGGACATTGAGGAAGTGGCCGCCAAGTCGCCCGAGGCGATTTATCGCGAAAACATCAATCCGGCGCTCGGCTTGCAGCCGTATCAGGCGCGCAAGCTCTCCAAGCTTCTGGGTTTCGGCCCCACCGAAATGCGCGATCCCTGCCGCCTCTTCCATGCGGTGTACGACCTTTTCATCAAGAACGACTGCTCGATGGTTGAGATCAACCCGCTGGTTGTCACGAAGGGCGGGGAGGTTCTGGCCCTCGACGCCAAGCTGAATTTTGACGACAACGCGTTGTTCCGGCATCCGGAAATCGTGGCGATGCGGGACATCGGCGAAGAAGATCCGCGCGAAGTGGCGGCCTCAAAATCCAACCTGAATTACATCAGCCTGTCCGGAAACATCGGTTGCATGGTCAACGGCGCGGGCCTGGCGATGGCGACGATGGACATCATTCATTTTTACGGGGGCGAGCCGGCCAACTTCCTGGATGTCGGCGGTGGCGCCAACGAGCAACAGGTGACCGAGGCTTTCAAAATCCTCATGAGCGATCCGGGCGTGAAGGCCATTCTGGTGAACATTTTCGGCGGGATCATGAAATGTGACATCATCGCGCAGGGCATCATCAATGCCGTGAAAAACACCGGGTTGCCGGTGCCCCTGGTGGTTCGTCTCGAGGGGACGAATGTGGAAAAGGGGCGCGCCTTGCTGCGCGAATCCAATCTTCCGATTATTGCGGCCGACCAATTGGCCGATGCCGCGGAAAAAGTTGTCAAAGCTGCGAAGGAGCAAAAATAATATGTCCGTTTTAGTTGGAAAGAATACGCGTTTGGTTGTCCAGGGCATCACCGGCAAGGCCGGCAGTTTTCATACATTGAGTTGCATGGAATACGGTACGAATGTGGTGGCCGGGGTGACGCCCGCGCGCGGCGGCGAGTTGTTTGAAGACAAAGTGCCGGTGTTTGACACGGTTTCCGAGGCCCGCCGGGAAACCCATTGCAACGCCAGCATGATTTTTGTCCCGCCCCCGTTTGCGGCGGATTCGATCATCGAGGCCATTGACGCCGGGGTCGAATTGGTGGTTTGCATCACCGAAGGCATTCCCGTGGAGGATATGATGCGCGTGAAGATCGCGATGCAGGGAAGGCCGACGGTTTTGATCGGGCCGAATTGCCCCGGCATCATCACGCCGGGCGAGTGCAAAATCGGCATCATGCCGGGTTACATTCATAAGGCCGGCAGCGTTGGCGTGGTTTCACGCAGCGGTACCCTGACCTACGAGGCGGTCTGGCAGTTGACCAATCGCGGCTATGGGCAGTCCACCTGCATCGGCATCGGAGGCGACCCCATCCATGGGATGACCCATCGACAGGCCATTGAGTTTTTCAACAATGACCCGGCTACGGAAGCCATTGTCATGATCGGTGAAATCGGCGGGTCCGAGGAGGAGGAAGCCGCGGAATTTATCCAGAAAAACGTCAGGAAACCGGTGGCGGCGTTTATTGCGGGGCAGACGGCGCCTCCAGGACGGCGCATGGGCCATGCGGGAGCGATTGTGTCCGGCGGCAAGGGCACAGCCGCAGCCAAGGTTCAAGCTTTGGAATCCGCAGGGGTGGCCGTGGCCCAAACGCTCGCCCAGATTGGCGATACGCTGGTGAAAGCGATTCAGAAGCAGTGAAAGATCAGAATTTCCAAGACAAAATGCAGCCGGGATGTTAAGACTCCTTATTAGCAAGATTTATAATTAACCGATCCAATTATGGGAAAACCTAAATTATTCATTCCGGGTCCGATCCAAGTGTCGGACAAAACATTCAAAGCTTTCTGCCAGCCGATGATCGGGCACCGATCCAAGGATTTCCAGGAACTCTATGCACGCGTGCAGCCGGGCCTGAAAAAACTTTTTTACACCGAACAACCGGTGTTCGTGAACACGGGTTCCGCGTGGTCTGCGATGGAAGCTTCCCTTCGGAATCTTGTCGGCAAGAAAGTGCTGAACTGCATGAACGGTGCTTTTTCCGACAAATGGTACGGCGTGGCCAACGCCTGCGGGAAGCCGGCGGAAAAACTGCAGGTGGAATGGGGCCAACCGATTTCGCCGGAGTTGATTGACGCCAAATTGAAGACCGGCGAGTTCGATGCGATCACGATCATTCACAACGAGACATCGACCGGTACGATGAGCCCGATTGAAGACATCGCGAAGGTACTTAAAAAATATCCGGATGTGGTTTCCATTGTGGATGTGGTTTCCTCCCTGAGCGTGAAGAAAATCCCGTTTGACGAACTGGGCCTCGACGTGATGCTGGCCGGAACCCAGAAAGCCCTGGCCCTGCCGCCCGGCGCCTCGGTTTTTGCCGTCTCGGAAAAGGCGTTCAAAAAAGCGGCCCTGCAAAAAGACCGCGGGTATTATCTCGATTTTGTGGAATTCCGCGCGAACCACGACAAGAACATGACGCCGACCACGCCGTCGATTTCGCATTTTTACGCGTTGGAAAGCAAGCTGGAGGATATTTTCCAGGAAGGGCTGGAAGCGCGCTACGCCCGGCATCTGGAAAATGCGAAGCTCGCGCGCGCGTGGGCGAAGAAGCACGGGTTCGAGCTGTTCCCGAAGGCCGGGTTCGAATCGATTTCACTGACCTGCATCAAGAACCACCGGGATGTCGAACTGCCGGCCAATCTTAACAAGTGGCTGAAGCAAAACAAGAATGCGGTGATTGACGGCGGCTACGGCAAGATCAAGGGCGCCACATTCCGCATTTCGCACATGGGCGACGAAAGCACCGCCAACATCGCCGAGTTGCTCGGCTGGCTGGACGAAGGCCTGAAGACGCTCGGCGTTTGATCGGATGGAGGGACGGCCTCCGTGCCGTCCCACAAATCCAGGTCCGCGCGTTTTGCTGGCGCAAGTGGCTCGAGGGAAACTGATGTGGAGTGCGGTGGCAAGCCGATGGTTAAGGAGGCGCGACACCGCTTTGGATTTCCAGGAAAAGACAACTCCGACATCCGTCGCGAGCGAGCTCCAATATGCATCGCGAGTAAAAAACGTCCGCCGCGGCGGACGCACTCCAGGGTGCTGGTGATGCGGTTGCCTTGTCCACCTGAAAACTTGCCTTCACCGGGGCTGAAGGGATAAATTAATCCCATGAACATCACTGAGATTCTCGATGAACTGCCTAAACTCAAGGTGGAAGAACGGGATGTGATCCTTCACCGCATTGAGGAATTGGATGAGCTGGCCAGCCCTGCGATGTTGGCCGCAATCGATGAAGCGGAGGCCTCTCCTGTCGAGAATGACTTGTCGGCGGAAGAGTTGCGCCAGCGGGTGAAGCAATGGACGCATACCAAGTAGTTGCAACTTTAATTTTGATCGCACTTCTGTGGTTCCAACTTTGGAAGCATGATGGAGTCCTGTCTGGGTTGCCACTTTCCTTTAGAATTCAAAATGGCCTTGTCACAACAGTCTTGGTGGCTGGCTATGCTGCCACGTTGCCTTCAATCGCATGGGCGCTAACACATTCCGATACTATTTTGAGTAAACTGTGGGTGCGGGTGGGAATGTTCGACCCGATTATTGCCACGATCATGTGGATATTTACCCAAATTGCCGGTGTGATGGCATTGAGCATGAGTTTCATGGTGGCCCAAAGAAAAAAGGGAATGAACAAGGTTATGGGAAAGCTGATTCCGTATTTTACCTTCTTTGCTTGGTTTAATTTTTTGATCGGATATCAAAAATCATCCGGAAACGATGGCGTTGGTTGCTTCGCTATAATCTTTGCTGGAAGCATGCTTCTATTTGGCGTAGTGACGTTTTGGGTGAGAAAATTTTACTGTTCAGATAAAGCCGACCAGTTTTTCGATCAAAGACTTGGACCCGACTTAAACTCTATCTGACCTGAATCGGGCCAACTCGGAAATCCTCCCCGAGGCCCCAAACCATTCAAAAATGTGTTTTGAGTGGGAGCCTACCGCAACGCGGTAGCGTCTTTCAGCCCAGGGTTGGCGCGAGTCTGCGAGAGCCTACCCTGGGTACTTATTCAAAAATTCATGCGTTGCATGAGGGCCAGGGCGCATTGCTCGATGATTTCGGCGGAGGTTACCTGGTTGTAGCGCCGTTCCTTGCGGTCGCCGAAGCGGCGGTTGAAGCCGAAGAGTGAGTTGGAATTCACCTGGGCGAGCTTGACGCCGTCCTTCAGGCTCACGGCGGTCACGGTCAGTTCAAGCCGCACTTCCTTCTGGTCATCGCCCGAGGGCATGGGAATGACGACGGTCTTCTGCCGGGCGAGCACTTCGATTACAATGTCGGCGGATTTCTGCAATGCCTCCACTTCCTGCCGTTCCTTGTCGGTCTTGGGAGGGGTGAGGAAATTGGCGTCGGCATCCTTGAATTTGGTCAGGGCCACCTCGGCGATTTTTTGATCCACAATCTTGCTTCCCGCCTCAAAGAACGGGCGCTGGATGACTTCCTCGATTTCCCGGGCCTGGGCCTCGGTGACCGGAGCCACACCGAGCTCGCGTTCGGTGTTGACGCGGACTTTGGTGCTTGCGCTATCAATCTGTTCGCCGCCTTTGCCCGTGACGTTGTTGTTCCCGGACTGGTTTTTGTTGTCGTTCCCGATTTGGACGTTGCTGTTGCCCGTGCTGGGGATGGTGTCGCCCTTGGTTTTGCTGTCGGATTCCACTTCCACGGCATCAAGCATTTCGCCGCGGTTTTTGACCAGCGAACGGTTGACGTAAACCAGCAATTTGGGTTTGCCGGCTTTTTGGTATTGGGTGCGGAAACCATTCACCGTGCCATCGTAGTCTTCAATCGGCATGGCCGGACCGGTGGTTGCGGGAGCCGAGCTTTTGGCAACGGGTGGGGGCTGACTGGGTTCGCTATCGCCCCGGACAACGGCAGGCGCAAGGCTGAGGGCCAGCGGCAACAGGAGGATGCAGGGTTTCATATTTTTGAGATCAGTTGGGACGTGCGAGGTAGCGTACGCGGACGGTGAAATTGCTGGCCTCGGCTGTGAGGGCGCTTTGCTTGTAGTAAACGGTTTGGCCCGGGGTCAAAGTCAGGGTTTGCCAGGCGGGTTCGCTGCCCACATCGGTATAAAGAACCTGTCCGGCGGGATTGCGGAACAAAGTCTGGGCCTGGATGTAGAGTGTTTCGTCATTGGTCATGTTGCGCAGGCCGCATTGGACGCTGAGAAAGCCGGCTTCCGTTTTCCCGACCGAGACCGGATTATCGGCGGCCAGGACGCGGCGCAAATCCTTGTCGAGATAGACAACCGGAAACCCTTGGGCTTCGGCGGAGCTGGGATCTGACTTGGGGGTGTACGCTCCCTGGCTGCAGCCCACGAAGAGAGCGGCGGTGGAGAGAGCGAGGCAGGCGAGGATGGATTTGTTAATCATAAGATTGTTCCTTGCGGATTATTTGAACTGGGCAAAAGCAATCCTGAATGGCTTGTTGGTCATTTTAGATGAGACGAGGGGAATGGTCAATTGATTCACAACAGTTCCGCCGGCGCTTAAGCCTTCGATTGTGACGGTTTGATCCGTGTCGGGGAGGTTTAAATTCAGCAGATAAACGGAGTGGGGAAGGTTGTCCCAGCAACGGATGTCGGCCTGGGGGTTGGAGGTGGCGGAGAAGATCGCGGTACCCAGCGCGGCCAGGCCCAGGACACCGGAAGAGATGCCGGTGTTGTCCAATTGTGAAGCGGCGATGGCGCCTGCGGCGAGGCCTACGGTTGCATTGGCCGTGTCTTCCTTGAACGAGGCCTTGTCCCCCAGGACGTAGTCGATCTTGCGGGTGCCGCGTGTGGTGGCTTGGAAATAAAGATTTTCCGCCGCAGCGCTGGCGATGGAAGTGTCGGGCGCCACCACATGGATTTGTGTGATGGCCGGGGGCTCTTCCTGAAAATGGAGTTGTTCGCCGTATTTTCCGCCCCGGAATTTAATCGGTCCCCGTCCCACTTCAACAACGATCAGCGTGTTGGTGTTGGCGTCCGGCGGTGGCACCTCGCCCTGCTTGCTCGGGAATTTTGAAGCGCGTTGGAGTGCTGCGGCAGCATCATCCGGATAGCCGTTGAGATTGGAGGCCAGAGCCAGGGCCAGTTCGTCGCTGTACCAATCGCCGGAAAAATCCTTTGCGTCGTCGCCGGTGATGTCCTCGATTTGGGAACGCTTGAAACAGGCTGCGGCGTTGCCGTAGTCGTGGTCGCGCAGGTAGAGCAGGCCGCGGTAGAAATACAGCGCCGAACGCTCGTAACTTTCGCCCTTGAACCATTTTTCGCGCTCGGCCACAAATTTACTTTTGGCGCGTTCGGCTTGTTTGGCGCCTTCCTGCATTGACTCCACCTCGCGGATGGCCTGGTCGAAGGTTTCCTTTGCCAGGTCGAAATAGCCGAGGCGCAGCGCCGACAGTCCCCCGCGCATGGCATGCAGAACGGAATTCTGGCGGCCTTCGCTGTAGAGGGCGATGAACTCGGGTTTGAGCGGCTCGGGGATTTGCTTTTGCCCGACCATTTGCCGGGCGCTCGCAAGGGCGGCGGGGTCGATGTCGGTGCCGGAGGCCGAGCGCGGTCCGCTGGAGGCACACGCGGAGAATAGCAAACCGATGACGGAAATTTGAAGGGGGATGAAAAAGTGTTTGTTCAAGGGGCTGGCCTGGTATTTTGAAACAACAGTGGAAAGTAATGCGCTGAACCTGTGCCGACTATTGAAAAACTGCTTCAAAATAAAGTGGTTCCATTTCAAAAAAACCCATTCAAGCGGTTTTGTTTATAACCCGGATGTTGCCGGGCTCCAGTTCATGCCCGGCTTTGGCGGCTCGACTCTTTGCAGGGGTTTTCAGAAGCGTGTGAAACATCCGGGTTAGCGGTACACGCCGCTTTCCCGGCCTTCCTTCTTGATTTCATACTGGTTTTCCCAGACGAGAACGTCCTTGAAATTCACCAGCTTGAAGGCGATGAGGAAATAATCGCTTTGTCCCTGGCTGGTGGCTGTGGAAATGCCCTGGAGTTCGGCGGTCAGGATGTAATCGTAGGTCGCGGCCACGCGAGTGGTGTCGGCCGTGCCGTTGCTTTCCACCGCCCCGCTTTCCCGCAATCGCTGTTCCCGTTCGTTGGTTTGGGATGCGGCGTCGCGGGCCAGGAACTGGACTTTGCCGGCCGCGTATTGCATCAGCGTGCCGCGCAGCTTGGTGGTGTAAAGGGTGGTGTCAATCGGGCTGGCGCTGCGATTGGTGACCGGTGTGATCAGGATGGTCGGGGGCTTTCCGGCGCTGTTGATGGCCGGAAGGTTGACGATGGACTGGGCGGCCTTTTGCGCCGCTGCGGCGATGTCCTGGGATTCGACCCCGGTGCCGGCGACCTGCCCTTGCGAATTGGGATCGACATAGCTCACTGCGGGCTGGGGCGCCGAAGAGCAGGAAACGAGCAATAAAACGGTTGAGAGCGGGATCAGGGACAGGCTGAGGAAACGTTTGATCATCATGGAATCAAAATGGATTTACGGTTGAAGTCAATTTCAAATGCGTGTCACGGAAAACTGGTTTAACCACGAAGACACCAAGACACGAAGGAAAGGTTTGGAGCAAGTTGCCTTTATCCCCCTGACAAGGGGGAAGAAAAGGGGGTTTGTGTTACCAGTGAAACGCACGAAGGAAAGACGGAGGAAATGAAGAATTCAGAATGCAGAAAAACTGAAGCCGCTTAAAACCTGAATTGCCTGCGCGTCAAAAATTTGACGGTGCTTTGGAAGCAGATCCGGGTTCTTTCTTGGGCGGTTCCGCGACAATGGGTTTCGGGAAAAAATCCGAAATAATTTTGGCTGCAATCGCATCGTTGGCAGCGATCCTCTGGAGGTCCGCCTTGAGCGAATCCACAAATTTGGTTTGTTTGCCGTACCGTTTAAGCAATTCCGCCGCTTGCGTGTTTTTCTGAGCAACGGCTTCCTTGCGTTTCTCCAGGGTGATGATGTCCCGCGCGGTTGAGAAAATCAGCGAGAGCAAAACGACCAGGACAGGCCAAAGAAGGGACTGTCCGCGTTTGAGTCCCTTTGCGGATTTCGAGCCCGAAGGTTGGTCTTCCGGATCAACAATGAACTGAGGGGTGGATTCATTCATGGCGTTGAAGAAGTTGTGCTTTGAGGGTCAGAGGTTCCCTTGTCGGGCGCTGTTGTGGCTGTATTTTGTGTGGAGAACCGCACGATAATGCCGTGCTTCTTTAGGATTTCCACAAGGGCCGGATCACGCGTTGAATCCACAGCGATGCGGCGCACCAATTGTTCGGGGAAGCTGTTAAAGCGGTCTGCCTGGGCGAGCTTGGCCTGATAATCCAATTGTTGCGCATATGCGACGTCCCAAGCCCGGTACACGACTGTTTGTGCGACCACAAGCGTGGCAAATACCAGCGAGAGGCCCAAAGCCAGGTAACGGGTTATCTGGTGTAGCATACGTTATAATAGTGCGAGGCCATTTGTAGGCGTATCTTATGGAATTGTAAAAAACTTTAACAAACAAATTTAGGGCTTCGCCCCCCCTGGAGGCGGGCTGTCGGTGCCGGTGTCTGCCGCCACCATGCTGTTGAGAGCGGCAAGATAAGCCGTCCTGGCCCCTTCATAAGTTTCC
>JAQTNW010000041.1 GCA_028713655.1 Candidatus Methylacidiphilales bacterium
AAACCGATACACATCCTCAATACGAAGTAACCACCATCACGTGCGCCTGCGGGGCCGTTTACACAACCCGCTCCACACGCGAAACCCTCCGCATCGGCATCTGCGCCGCCTGCCATCCCTTCTTCACAGGGACCCAGAAATTTGTCGATACCGCGGGCCGGGTCGATAAATTCAAGAAACGCTTCGGCAGCGTCAAAATGTCCGAAACGACCAAGCAGAAGAAGAAAAAATAGCGACGCCAGTTTGAATTTCGCGATGGCCGGGATATAACCATGTCCCGGCCATTTGCTTTTATTTCAACCGCTGTTTTAAACTTAAAATTCTTCAAATGAACCTGGCTTCTCATCTCGAACGCTCGCAAAAACGCTTTGACGAGCTTGAGGATGCCATTGCCTCGCCGGACCTCTATTCCAACTCCACCCGCGCCCAGGAGATCCTTAAAGAGCATGCCCAGCTCAAAAATCTCCTCGCCCTGCAGCAATCCCTGCAGCGCCTGGAAAAAAACATCGCGGACAACAAAACCCTCATCGCGGAAGCCGGCGATCCCGAACTTGCCGCCCTGGCCCGGCAGGAACTCCCCGAACTCGAAACCGAAGCCGCCAAACTCCGGCGCGACATGCTGGCCAACATCCTTCCGCCCGACCCCAATGATTCCCGCAACATCATTGTCGAACTCCGCGCAGGCACCGGCGGCGATGAAGCCGCCATTTTCAGCGCCGACCTCTTTCGCATGTACAGCCGCTACGCCGAAACCGTCGGCTGGAAAATCGAAGTCATGGATTCCAGTCCCTCCGCCATGGGCGGCTACAAGGAAATCATCTTTGCCGTGACCGGCCGTGACATCTTCAAAAAGATGCGCTTTGAAAGCGGCGTACATCGCGTCCAGCGCGTCCCCGCCACCGAAAGCCAGGGCCGCATCCATACTTCGACGGCCACCGTCGCGGTGCTGCCGGAGGCCAAGGAAGTCGATCTGGTGATCAAGCCCGACGAAATTCGCGTCGAAGTCTGCCGCTCCGGCGGCCCCGGCGGCCAGGGCGTCAACACCACCGACAGCGCGGTGCAGATCCTGCACATTCCCAGCGGAATGATTGTCCGCTGCCAGGACGGACGCTCGCAGCTCAAAAACCGCGACAAAGCAATGAACATCCTGCGCTCACGCCTTTTGGAGCAGAAACAGGCCGAAGAAAACGCCAAATACGCCGCCGCGCGGAAAAAACAAATCGGCAGCGGAGATCGGAACGAAAAAATCCGGACCTACAACTATCCCCAAAACCGGATCACCGACCATCGCATCAACTACACAATGTACAACCTCGCCGCGTTCATGGAAGGCGAGATTGACGAACTGCTCGATGCACTCCACGTCGCCGACGTCGAACTACGCCTCTCCGAATTGGATTGAGTGGATCCATTTGTTTGTTCGATGGGGGCCTTATCGCAAGACCGGAGCTAAAGCGTTTCCATTTTAAATAGCCGCGACATCAAACTTATAGGGCTGAATCTTTTCGTGGCTTGGGAACGATTGAAAACCATTCCTTCGCCTGATCGGGCCGGACCAGTTCTTTGTAGTTGGTTTCGATCATGGTAGTGGTCACGGAACTCGGAGGAAATGCACACACCCCGAAGCGGTCGCCGCAGCGGCCTTTCCGCCCCTCTTGATAGAGGGGAGTGGAGGCGGCGGGAATCGAACCCGCGTCCTTAACCGAAGGAACGCCTGCCTCTACAAGCTTAGTGCCTGGTAATTTCTCAAACGCCGGTTTGCCCGGACACTCACGCCGGCGTTCCAGCCCCCAGTCAGTTCGTCCCGGAAAGCCGGTGGCCCGCTTCCCGAACCGTTCCGCTAATAGCGTCTTGTTCCCCCAGCGGAAGTCAGAGACAAGACGTCACGGCGTTATTAGGCCGCGAGAGCCAACTCTTCGTTAGCATTTAATTTTTTTGAGCCGGATTTTTAACGGGGCCAACCGACTCAATCCCCGGCTTGCCACAGGCGCACGTTCGAAAAAGTCGAAACCGGGCGCCCCCTTCCAATGCGACTTCTGCATGTTTTACGTGCACAAACGCAATATTCCAATATAGTTCAACCCAGACCTTTGGCAATGAAGATACGCCTTATTTTACCATCCTGCGCTCTGGCAGCCCTCGCCGCCGCTCTCCTTTTCCCCAATACCGCGTCGGCCCAGGTGGAGGATGAAAACCCCTACGACCCTTCCCTCGGCCTGGCTTTTCCCTTAAAACAGGATACGGGCCGGGTCATCGTTTCACAAAAAGTCCTGCTGAATTACAACGTCATCCTTCAGCCGGGCTATGTCGCGCGGGTCATTTTCCAGCGCCCCGAAGCCCATGACCGGGATGTAGTCTTGAAAAACAAAAAGAAATCGCTCGAAGACACCTACTCCAGGCAGCCCACCAAACTCGACAGGCCGGATGCCAGCGCCCAGTCCGCAATCGCCCAGGCAGCCGCCCAACGCGCCAACAAAAATTATTGGAAGGATGAAATGCTCTTCCGCGGCTTGCTGCATAAAATGAACCTGGAAAATTATTTTCTGGTATTTGAGGTGCCGGGGTCGCCCGACCTGCTGGTCGAACAGCTCCAGTTGCCGGAAGACCTTTTGCTGGGCGAGATCGACGGCAAAATCTACGTCCTGACTCTCGCCAAGGAATCCATTGCGCGGAAAAAAGGCATTGTCTCGGGAGCCCAGCTCCTGGCCTATAACGGGGTGAATGTCAAATCGCTGGAGGATTTCCGCGACCGCTATCTGAAGGAAAAGGAAGAATACCGCAACGCCGGCAAACCCCTGAGCATGACCTTCCTGCTGAAGGACAAAACCGAACCCACGACCATCAATTTCAAAACACCGCATTCACTGGATGACAATCCCCTCCTGATGGATCTGCCGGGACAAAAGTAGCCCGCATTTTTTATCAACGCGGCGGGCGCTCTGCAATTTTGTCAGCATTCGCACCCAAAAGAATCAAGTAAGCCCAGCCGACAAGTAAAAGCAATCCGCCGAGTGGAGTGATTGCGCCGAGCCATTTGATTCCGGTCAAGGCCAGCGCATAAAGCGATCCGGAGAAAAGCACAATTCCGCCCGCAAAGAAATAGAACGGCCGGCGGCCCGCATTCCAGCACGACAAAACCAAAAGCACCACGCTGTGCGCCAAGTGGTATAAGACGGCTGTTTTCCAAATTTCCACGGATTGGTGCTGTTCCAGCACGCGCTGCAACCCATGTGCGCCAAAGGCGCCCAAAGCCACTGCCAAAAAACCAAAGAGTGCCGCAATGCGAATCATCACTTTTTCAGGAGCAAGGAGGAGACCAACTGCTCCCATTCCGCTTTCAGGTCACCATTGAAAAAAGGTTTGCCAACTTTCCCATACCAATACCGGGCATTGCTTTCATCCCCTTCCTTCCGATGCAAATAAGCATGGACCCAGTCGCCCTTTGCATCCTGCCACAGGGCCTGAAGCGGCAGGCCCAGGCCTTCCGGCATCGCGCCATCCAGCGTTTGTTGGAACTCCTTTAAATTCATTCAATTATCAGTCATTTGATTGTCTTGAAAAAAAAGCGGACATTCGGAAGGTCTTTAAAATGCTCGTCCTGCGTCCAAAGAATTGCTTCATGGCGCATCGCTGTCGCATAAATAATGCCGTCCGCTAGCGGCAAAGGATGGCGCGCAGCCTCCAGGGCCAGCGCACAATCCAGGTCAATAAGCCGGCCGCTCTGCATCATGCTGGCGACTTGAAGCGCATCATTCTCGCCGCGCTCTCTAAGAACCTTTTTGAAGACCTCGTAAATTGAAATGACTGGCACAAAAAGGTTCTCAGCGTTTTCGATGGGCGGCGCAAAAAACGAAGCGCGCTCACTGTCTGCGAAATATTCGAGCCAGCCGGACGAATCAACCACGTTGGCAGTGCTCACAGGCGGTCATCGTCCCGTTCGATGCTTGTGTCCATGCCGCGGAGGAAGCCGCGCATCTGTTGAATCGAGCGAACAGGAATGAATTCTACTCTGTCGGCGTATCGTAAAACGCGAAACTTCTCGCCTGCGGTAAGATGCAAAGCCTCTCGGATGGCTTGCGGAATGACAACCTGAAATTTGGGTGAAAGGGTAACGGTATTCATATCGATCAGGGTACCGTATGACGATTCTTATATCGATGCAAGCGGAAAAATTTACACCGGCCGCCGACCAAACCGTTCGCTTCGCGAACAACACTCAAGAACCAAAGCGGTGTCGCGCCCCACAGTCACGAGGCTTGCCACCGCACTCCATATCTTGCTGATCGGAGTATCCCGTTAATCTTGATCCTAATATGTATATTTCTCTCTCGCCTCCGCGCGGAAAATATTTTCATTGCAGCCTTGCGCAAAGAAAATTATTCCAGCAACCCCTGCAGTTCTTCCCAGCTCAGGCTGCGGATGAACGCTTCTTCGCTGACCAGGGTGTTGGCCACGAGTTCGCTCTTTTTCCTCTGGAGGTTCACGATCTTTTCCTCAACCGTTCCGCGCGCAATCAATTTATACGACGTGACAATTTTGCTTTGCCCGATGCGGTGCGCCCGTGCGGTCGCCTGTTCCTCCACCGCCGGATTCCACCAGGGATCGAAATGCACCACCATGTCAGCGCCGGTCAGATTGATGCCCGTGCCGCCCGCCTTCAGACTGATGAGAAACAGCGGGATCGTCGCATCGCCCTGGAATTGAAGGATCTGGCCCTTGCGGTCCAGTGTTCCGCCATCCAGATAGCAATAGGTGATTCCGCGCTGCTTGAGCTGGTCCTCCAACAATTTCAACATGCTGACAAACTGGCTGAACACCAGCATCCGGTGCCCGCCGTCCACCGCCTGGTCCAGCAATTCAAAAAAGTAATCCAGCTTGGCAGAGGGCTCCTTCCACTGCTGTTCCGGTTCCGCAGGCAATAAGCCGAGATGGCAGCAGACCTGGCGCAGCCGCATCAGGGCCGTTAGAATCGCCATGCGACTTTTTTCCTTCGACTGCCCGTTGGCGCCAGAATGGTCAAAGACGTTGCGACGGCTTTGTTCCAGAATTTTCTGGTAAACCATCTTTTGCTCCTCGGTCAATTCGCAGAAAGCCACATGCTCAAGTTTTTCCGGCAGCTCCTTTGCCACCTCGTTTTTCGTCCGCCGTAAAATAAACGGACGCACCCGCTCCCTGAGCCTGTTGTGCGCGGCGGCGTCGTTTTGTTTGCTGATGGGCACTTCATAACGCCGCTTGAAGTCCATGGCGGGTCCCAGATAACCCGGCATGAGATAGTCGAAGATCGACCACAGATCGAGCAGGGAGTTTTCAATCGGCGTGCCGGTCAGGACGAAACGGTGTTTGGCCTTCAGCATCTTGGCGCAGACCGCATTCTGGCTCGATCTGTTTTTGATGTGCTGCGCCTCATCCAACACCGCCATTGAAAATTCCGTTTCCTTGTACATCTCGATGTCGCGACGCAACAACGCATAGGACGTGATGATGATGTCGTGGTCTTTGATCTTGTCGAATGAGGACTGCCGTTTCGCCCCATGCAACACAAGCGTACTCAGCCCCGGGGTGAAGCGCAACGCCTCGTCCTGCCAGTTCAAAACCAGGCTGGTCGGCGAGACTATCAGCGCGGGCCCCGTCTGCAGGCCGTTTTTCTTCCGGAACTCCAGGTACGCCAGCATCTGGAGGGTTTTCCCGAGGCCCATCTCGTCCGCCAGTATCCCTGACATGGAGTTACGCGCCAAGTGATGAAGCCAGCCGACCCCTGTCTTTTGATACGGCCGGGCTTTGGTTTCCAGCGAAGCCTCCAGGCCGATCTCGTCATACGACGTAATCTTCGAGGGCGGCTGCCATTGCGAACGCGCCGTCAACTGCCAACCGTTGGCCGCGAGCACATTCCCGAGATAAGGCGCATAACGCGTGCTGACTTTCATCCCCGACCCGGTTTGCTCCACCTGGCAGTCCCGTATCACTTCCTGGAATTCCCGGACCGACTGCGTCGGCAAGAGGGCAATACGCCCACTCGCCATGCGCTGGTGGCTGACGCCCATGTTCAGCAAACGCTGCACTTCGGCATGGGAAAGAGCCGATTTGCCGGATGCTTCCTTGAAATCGATATCCACGGAAAGCCAGTCTTCGCCGGAAGACGAAATGCTGACCTCGGGTTCGATCCGGTCGCACTTGCGCACCAGTTCCTGCAAGCGCGGCGTAAACGCGATTTTCCATTCCGAGGACCAGCGCGGCAAAATATTGGCCAGGAAAAATCCCACGCGCGATTCGCCGGTAAGCGCGTACAGCTCCGGCTGCCGCTGTCCGGGCAGGAATCCGGCTGACAAAATCTGCGAGATCACCCCCTGCTCGGCCTCCCGGTCCCGGATGAAATAGCGCCTCGGGTCCGCCGGGTCCGGCTTCCACTCCTCCTTCGACAACAATTCCGTGCTGGTGCCGCCCTTCAAAAGGAAACGGCCCTCTCCATAACCCGCCTCGATCTTGCAACTCAGTCCCGATAACATCCCGTCCAGCGTGATGTGGATGGCGGGTTTGGTCTTGCTGAACTGGATGCTGCTGCAACCCTCGCCCATGACCAGTTCGGCCTGGCGCTCCAGGTGCGGGATTTCGTATTGGAAAAAGTGGGCCAGCTTCGCCCTCGGCACGATCATGTCCTTGGTCCGGAGCGAAAGATAACTCACGGGAAGGCCGTTGAGATATTCCAACTGATTGTTGTAAAACAGCCATTGGCCGTGGATGGACTGCAGGATCACGCCCTCGGTCCGGCGCGGCTCTTCCAGGTGCAGTTGCAGGTCGCCGTTTTCCAGCATGTTCATTTGCAGGCAGGTCCGGTGCTGCGCCCGCTTGATTTCAAGCCCTGACAATTTCCCGAGAGTCACACGCGGGTGGCCTGTCAGGCTCAGGAAAAATTCACCGAATTTTTTGGCGGAAAGCATCCACATTCCCCGCAGCTCCCCCTGACTCAAACGCCGGATCAGGTCCAGCGCTCCCGCATCCGCATCCGAAACCGCATACACCGTGCGTTCCGGGCTCAAGAAATTATCCAGCGGCACCGGCGGCTGCTTGTCCAGCGAGGCTTCGCAGATGATCCGCATCTCGCCCGTATTCCAGGCTTCCAGGAATTTATGCGGCAGCAGGATTGAAAGCTCGAGTTGCCGGACGGCATCCGAGGCTTCGGAAAGCGGCAGATACCGCAAATCGGGAACGCATTGCCGTTTTTCAACCGATCCATTGGAAGCCGTATGCGGAAGGATTGCGGGAAGTTTGGCTACCTTGGGGTTGATGTATTCGAGCCCCAGGGCGATCACATGGGCGCAGACGGTGCCGTATTCGCGGGCCTGGCGGCAGGAACAAAGATTTTCCACGTCCGCCAGTCGGCAGCCCAGTTGAAGGCGCGCCTTGACGGAAGTCGTCCCCGTCTGGACGGTTCCCCGTAAAAGCGGCGGTTCATAGGCCACATCCAGGACTTTGCTGCTTTCCCACAGCGAAAGTCCTTCTTTCATGGCCCGCCACCCCCCAATTTCCAGAAGGAGTTCCTTGGTGATGACCAGAGGATCACTCGAAACCGAACTAGGCATTCTTTCAATTGTGCCAATACACTGGCACGAATACAAGCGCGGATTCAGCGCTTAAAGAAACGCTTTTGAATTAAAACGGGACGGGATTGGCCGCGAAAAAGCGCAAAAGTCGCAAAACTTGAGGAAAAGATTTTGTTACAAGAAAAAACGAGGTTTATTGAGGGATTTTCTTCTAAACATTGGTGTTCCCTATATTAAAAGTTGCTTGTTTATACCTTGCGTCTTTTGCCCTTTGCGACTTGGCGTTAAATATTTTTCTATCGTTCTGCCCGGTAAATCTTCGCCCAGAACCAGACCGCCCCGGCGGCGCCGCAAACCGCCGCGCCTATAAAATTCGCCTGCGGGCTCAGGCTCCACAGCCAGGCGCCCAGAAACGACCCGGTGGTCACCGTGCAATCCCGGATGAGATAATAGGCGCCATAGGTGCGCGCGCGCAGATGGGGCTCCGCCTGGGCGATGATCAGCGCCTTCCGCGCGGGCTCGCCAAATTCCTTCAGCCCGCGCACAACAAACGCCACGGCCAGCCATGTCCAGTTGTGCGCCCACAACAAGCTCAACGGGAACAGCGTGAAAAACACAAACGTCGCCATCACAAAGGGGCGCTGTCCGTGACGATCTGCGAGATGGGCGACCGGGATATAGCAAAGCATCGCGGTAATCATCTCAATGGCAACGAGCCAGCCGTATTGCTCCGCGCTCATGCCCGCGTAGTTCATCGCCCAAAGAATGACAAACGCATAAGGCAGCCGTTCGCAGAACCGGATAAGAATATCGCTCACGAGCAATTCCCGCAGCGTCGGATTCAGGAACTGAATCACCTTAAAAAAGGAAATGCGCGCATCAGCGGATGAATCGGCCCCGGATGCTTTCTCGGTTTGGGGTTCGATCATGAACCATTGAAAAATCATGGTTGTCAGGCTCAGCAAGATGCAGCCGATCAGCGCAAATTTCACCCCTTGCTCCCACCCGTAATGCGTAATCAACCATCCGCCCAGCAGCGGCCCGATCATCATCGGCACCCGGCGTATCATCGATTGCACGCCCACGCCCATCGTGTGCCGGCTTTTATCCAGTGAAGCGGCGATGACGGAAAATGTCGCGGGCAGGGAGAAGGCGCTCCAGGCCAGAAAGAGAAAGGCTCCGACGATCAAGGCCAGCCAATGATGCCAGAACAGCACCAGGACATACCCGCCCAACGACAGCGCATTGAATAACAAGAGTGATCGACGCTGTCCCCAGCGATCCGTCAACCATCCGCCGGGGTAGGCATAAACCGCGCCGAGAAGCGTTTGCAGCGCATCGAACAGCCCGATGATCAACACGCCCGCGCCGAGCGTTTGAAGATATTTGGGCGCAAACCCGAGCCAGAGCCTCTCGCCGGTCCCCGCCAGCACCAGCACCGCGAGCAGCAGCGTCGTGTTGCGCCGCAGCGCGAGATAATCGCCAATTTTTTGCCAGCGAGTCATGTCTGAGAATATTTCGGGAGCGCGGGTCACGGAGTCGCCTCGGAGACCGTCCCGCCTGCTCTGCCGTGCATCTTGCCCGGCAGTCCTGCATCTGCAAGGTTTTCATCTCATCTTGAAAAGAGACCAAGACATCTCTCAGGCTAAGACGCAGAGCAAAGGAAGATATTTTTAACCACGGACTCCGACACCCGTCGCGAGCAGGTGGACGCGGATAAACACGGATTTCGTGGGCAACAAACACAAACCCCCTTGTCTTCCCCCTTATCAGGGGGATGGTCAGTTTTAAGTTCCCCTGCGCCTTTCCGTTAACTAAAGTGCATTCGCTTTATTTATGAATCGCATCACAAGCCACCCCGCATTCCCATTTGTCTCTCCATTCGCCGTTTTCCTGGCCTTCCTCTCGATCGAAGGCTGGCACGAAGCCGCCATTTACCTTGTTTATCCCATCAAGACCCTCGCTGTTTTCATGCTGCTGCTCTATCTCTGGCGGCGCTTCCCAACAATTTGCTTCCCCAACGCCTGGCAAAGTGTCGGCATCGGCGTCGTTGTTTTTGTACTCTGGGTTGGAGCGGGGCCTTTCCTGGCGCTCGGCGAACTCAAGGCGGTATTCAAACCCTTTTTGTTCGAAGATCAAAACGTCGCCTGGGGATTGGTCATTGTCCGGATTTTTGGCGCCAGCCTTGTCGTGCCGGTCATGGAAGAACTATTCTGGCGAGGCTTTCTGATGCGCTACCTGATTCAGGATCGCTTTGAAGAAATTGAACTCGGCACCTATCGCCCGTTTTCGTTCTGGGCCACCACCTGCTGTTTTGCCGCAGTACACGGCCCTTTCGCCCCGGTCGCTTTTATCACCGGAATTGTGTACGGCTTCTGGTTCGTCAAAACCCGCAGTCTGGGCAACGTCATGCTGGCCCACGGAGTCACCAATTTGCTTCTGGGCATCTACGTCGTCCACACCGGCAAATGGTTTTTTTGGTAAAGCTCCCCACATGGTAAATTTGGAGTGCGGCGGCACGACGCCGCTTTCTATTACGGGCGACATGTCGCCCGTTTCCAAAGCGCAGACATGTCTGCGCACTCCAAAATTCCTCCTTTTGTGATCCTTGCGCTCTTTTGTGGCCAATTCATTTGTTTCATGGTTAATTGATCCCTAATGAAAATCGTCCGCTACCTCGATTCCAGCAATACCATCCGCTACGGCGCCCTCCAGCCTGACAACCACATCTTGGAACTGTCGGGAGATATTTTCACTGGGCTCCAACCCACGGGCAAGCCTGCGAATGTTCGCAAGCTGCTCGCTCCGCTGGCGCCAACCGCCATCCTTTGCATCGGGCTCAATTACCGGCTGCATGCGCAGGAAACCAATGCCGAGCTTCCCAAGCATCCCGTTCTGTTCATGAAGTCCAGCGCCGCCGTTCAAAACCCAGACGATCCCATTCTGATCCCCACGCATCTCAAGAGCGAAAAGGTGGATTATGAATGCGAACTTGTGGTGGCCATCGGCAAAACCTGCAAAAACGCCAGCAAGGAAAACGCCCTGGATTATGTGCTGGGCTACATGTGCGGAAACGATGTCAGCGCGCGCGACTGGCAAAAGTACGGCGGCGGCGGGCAATGGTGCCGTGGCAAGACCTTCGACACCTTTGCGCCCCTCGGCCCCTGTCTTGTGACTCCGGATGAAATTCCAAATCCGAACGCACTTGGGATCAAGACGCTGCTGAACGGCCAGGTCATGCAACAATCCAACACAAACGACATGATTTTCAGCGTGGCGGAGATCATTGCCTTCCTCAGCGGCAGCACGACCCTCCTGCCGGGCACCGTCATTTTCACCGGAACGCCCTCCGGTGTCGGCATGGCGCGCAACCCGCATGTCTGGCTCAAGCCCGGGGACAACGTCACGATTGAAATAGAAAAGATCGGCGCTCTCAGCAACCCGGTTGCCTTGGAAAAGTAAGACAGGTTCACCGCAGGGCGTAAGAACACACCCCGTCCGGCAGCCGCCGGATCTGCCCCTCTTGATAGAGGGGATTCAGCCCGATTAAGCGATACGGTCCGCGCCGAAATACGGACGCAGCACCTCGGGGAGCAGCACCGATCCGTCAGCCTGCTGGAAGGTTTCAACCAACGCAATGAACAGTCGCGGCAATGCGGTTCCAGACCCGTTCAGGGTGTGGCAGAAGATGTTCTTTTTGTCCTCGTTCTTATAGCGCAGCGCCATGCGTCGCGCCTGGTAATCCTCAAAATTGCTGCACGAGGAAACCTCCAGATACGCTCCGGTGCCCGGCGCCCAGACTTCGATGTCATAGCATTTGGCCGCGCCAAAGCCGATATCACCCGTGCAAAGTTCGATCGTGCGGTAATGCAGCCCCAACAACTCCAGTGCGCGTTCGGCATTTTTGCGGAGTTTTTCCAACTCGTCGTAGGAGGTGGACGGCTCGACAATTTTCACCAACTCAACCTTGTCAAATTGGTGCACGCGGATCATGCCGCGGGTTTCGCGCCCCGCGCTGCCCGCCTCGCGCCTAAAGCAGGGCGTATAGGCGGCATAACAAATCGGAAGCTGTTCCTTTTGCAGGATTTCCTCGCGGTGCAGATTGGTCACCGGAACTTCGGCTGTTGGCGCCAAAAACAAATCCTCGCCTTCCAGACGATACATGTCTTCCCGGAACTTGGGCAGTTGGCTCGTGCCGGTCATGCAGGCCTCCCGGACAATAAAAGGCGGCGACACCTCCCGATACCCGTGCTCGCGCGTATGCAGGTCGAGCAGGAAATTCAGCAAGGCCCGTTCCAGCCGCGCGCCCTGTCCCGTGAAAACAAAAAAACCGCTCCCGGAAATTTTCGCGCCCGCCGCAAAGTCCACCAGCCTCAGCTTTTCCGCCAGTTCAATATGATCCAGCGGCTTGAAGACATAGTCCGGTTTTTCTCCAAACTCCGAGACCAGCGGATTGTCTTCCGAGTTTTGTCCAATCGGACATTTCGCATGCGGGAGGTTGGGGATGCGGAGCAGGATTTGTTCGAGCTTGCCGTCAATTGCCGCCACTTCCAGATCCAGCGCGGCAATCCGCTCCGATTTTTCCTTCATGCCCTGCAACAGGTCGTCGGCAGGCTGGCCTTTTGCCTTGCGGCCTCCGATTTCCTTGCTGATGGCATTGCGTTCACTCTTGAGTTTTTCAACCTCGGCGATTTGCGCGCGCCGTTGCTGGTCCGTTTCCAAAATTTGGGAAACAAGCAGTTCATCGCCCTTGCCACGCGTGGCCAGACGTTCCTTCACCAAGTCGGGGTTTTCCCGGACGAGCCGGATATCGATCATAAGTCTGGAAATTAAAGGCTTCGCGTCCCCATCTGTCCAGCAGCAGTTTTTGGGCAGCGATCCATATCAATTGAACTTCCTTTTGACCGGCTTCCTTATAAGATCGCAACGCCATTAACCCATTCACAGCCTTTATACCCCTACAACATGCCCGCATCCCCAAAACATTTCCGCGCCGCCGTCCTGGATATCGGCAGCAATTCGATCAAGTTCATGCTGGGCCACCAGGAAGGCTCCCACCTGTCCGTTTTCCAGGAAAAGGCCTTCACCACCCGGCTCGGTCATAAGCTGGCGCTAACTGGAAAAATCGGCTCCAAACCCGCGCGGGACACGCTCGCTGTGCTGCGCGCCTGCAAAAAGGAGGCGGAAGCCTTCGGCGCGGAAAAAATCATCGCCATCGGAACGAGCGCGCTGCGTTCGGCCTCCAATCGGGATGAAGTCCTGCTGCCTTCCAAAAAAATCATAGGCGGTCCCGTCCGTGTCATCAGCGGAAAACTGGAAGGCGAGTTGATCTACGCGGGTACGACATCCTTCCATAAATGGCAGGAGAAAGAGGTTGTCGTGATTGATGTCGGAGGCGGCAGCGTCGAGTTCGTTTATGGCCGGAAGGGAAAAGTATTAAAAAATAAAAGCCTGCCCCTGGGCTGCGTCCGGGTCCGGGATTCCCTGCTTCCCCATCAACCCGCTTCGGCGACACAGCTCTATGAGGCGATCGAAATACTGGCAAAAAAAATGACGGCAGGGTTTCAATCCTTCCTCGGTTTGGACGCGTTCCTTCTCGGATCGGGCGGTACAATGATGACGCTGACCGCGCTGCACCCCGCAAGTTATGCTCTTCCCGATATCCACCATTACGAGGGCATGGCGATCCGCCAATTGGAAATGCAGGAGCGCCTTGAGTCCCTCGCCGTTTCTCCGCTCGCCGAACTCCGTTCCAACCCGCGCATCCCCACCCTACGCGCGGATGTCATCACGGCGGGCTGTTGCATCTTTTACACCGCAATGGAAGTGCTGGGCGCCAAAACGATTCATTGCGCCACGCGCGGCCTGCGCTACGGTGTCTGGCAGAAAATGCTGGCTCCCAACCCCTTTAAGTCGGTCCATTATGAAAATGTCCCATGAGGACGCGGCCGTATTCAAGGAGGCCCTCGCTTTGATGCGCAAGCTTGAACCCGATCCGGAACACGTCCTTCAGGTGCGGCGCATCGGGATCGCATTGTGGCGCGGCAGCCACAGCCTGCATAAATTGGCGCCGAGATTCCTCGCCTTATTCGAAGCCTCGGCGCTTTTGCACGACATCGGCTGGTCGCATTCCCCCAAGGACCAAGCCCACCACAAACATTCCGCCGAGTTGATTCTCAAGCATCCTTGGAAATCCCTGGCCCCCGAGGAAATCCGCATTGTGGCCCAAACAGCGCGCTACCACCGGAAAGGCCTTCCCAGCCTGTCTCATGTACAATTCCGCGCTTTAAGCATCAAATCCCGCCATGTGGCGCAGGCAAATGCGGCCCTGCTCCGGATTGCCGACAGCCTGGATCGCTCCCATCGCCAGGCGATTCAAAAGGCCCGCATCAGCAAAGCTGAAACCGGCTGGGTCGTCACGGTATTGACAACGGAGCCGCTCCGTGCTGAAACGTATGGCTTTGAGAAGAAGAAAGACCTGTTTGAACGACATTTTAAAACCTGCATCCGGCTCAATCCCTTGAAAACCGACTCACTGCCGGATTGCCCGGTCTTGTCATGAACTGGCGGCTTCGAGTACTCTCGCTGCTGATCCTCGGCGTTTTTGCCGCGTTCTCGGTTTATTACTACCGGTATTACATCGCGCCCAAGGCGCAGGGGATCATCCTGTTCGTGGTGCCCGGCTTGAGCCTGTACAATCTCGGCCTCACGGAAATTTCCGACTCTACCCAGCCCTTGAACGCGACGTTGCATTCCAACGGCGTCGCGATCGTTGATAACAATACGCTGCAACCTTATACCGCCGATGCGGTGTCCATCATGTCCTTCGTCTCCACCGGTGAAAAAGGCCTCCCAAACCAGATGGGACTCGACGCCAACGGGGTTCCCCAGGACAATCTCCTCTACAAGGCCCAGCGCGCAGGCCGCACCATTGGAATCGTCGGCACCGGCTCCGTCACCGCGCCTCCGCTTGCCGCTTTTTATGCCCACGTCACCAATGCAAACCGGACGGAGGAACTGGCAAAACAAGTGTTCGATTCCACGGCGATCAACGTGATCCTCGGCGGGGGCGGCGACGCCATCGCATCCGTCAAAAGCGATGGCGGGCGCGACCTGCTCAAGGAAGCGGACTTGCGGGGATACAAGATTGTCCAGAACCGCGCCGATCTGGAGGATGTCCCGGCCTGGCGCACGAGGAAATTGTTAGGTATTTTTGCATCCCAAAAACTCCCCTATTACGATCCCCTGGCCGATGAATCCGGACAGAATCCTTATCCCAGCCTGCCGGACATGACCCGCCGCGCCATTCAATGCCTCGAATTCAACCTCAACGGTTATTTTTTGGTGGTTCATCAGGGCCTGGTGGCGGATGCCCTCCGTGAAAACAACATCCCCAGGGTCATCAGTGAAATCCGGCAGCTCGACCTCGCCTTGAAAGAGGCCCGGGCCTACGCCGGAAAAAAAACGCTCATTCTCCTTTACTGTCCCTACGAGGTGCAGGGGCTTCCGCGCGGCAGCGGCCAGATTTTGGTCACCACGGAATCTGAAAGCGGACGCCGCCGCGCGTCCGAACCAGCCGAGGAACGGCATCCCCTCGTTTTTCTGGGGCCCTTTTTGCCCGAATTCCGGTCCTCCCTCGGATTCGGCTGGCTATCGGTCTATAAACAAACAGGGGCGGTCGTTGAGGGTTTTATCAGCCCGGGCGACCTCAGCCATTTTATCGAGCAGCAGTTGTGACGGACCGCCCCCACCATGACTCTGACCGAAATCAAACAAGCCCTGGCAGCAAACCATTTGCGCCCGTTGAAAAGCCTCGGGCAAAATTTTCTTTTTGACCAAAACATCTGCCGCCAAATTGTGGCCTGGTTGAATCCCGAACCCGGTTCGGCGGTCGTCGAAATCGGACCGGGCCTGGGAGCGCTGACGGAGTTGTTGCTCGACCTGGATATCGGCCTCACCGTGCTGGAAATCGACAAGGGATTGGCCGCTTATTTGCGCCAAAAATTCCATCGCTTCGACAATTTCAAGCTGGCCGAGGGCGACGCCGTTGAAACATTGCACACAGTTCCCTCCGCCTCGTGTGTGATAGGAAATTTGCCCTATAATGTTTCAACCCCCTTGCTGGTTTCCATGCTGGAACTGGACCCTCTGCCCCGGCATTGCGTTTTCATGCTGCAAAAGGAACTCGCGCAACGCCTTGCGGCGGCACCCCACAGCAAGGAATACGGCGCCGTCTCCATTCTGATCCAGTCCTATTACTCAATCGAGACCCTCAAGTCGCTGAAAAGCAATGTGTTTTTTCCCGCGCCGGAAATTGATTCTGTCGTCCTGCGCATGGATCTGAAACCCGGCACGCCCGGTTTCAGCCCGGAGGAGAGGCGGGCTTTTTACGCTCTGGTGCGGCGCGGTTTTTCCCAGCGCCGGAAAAAACTTCGCAACCTGATTGAACTGGATTCCGACAGGCGGGCCGAGGAGCTTTCGGTGTCTGAATGGCAGGAGCTTTACCGGAAACTGAAATGAAAACGGAAGAGCTCTTTGACATCGTCGATGAAAATGATGAAGTCATCGGCTCCGCGCCGCGCTCGGAAGTCCATGCCAAGGGGCTGCGTCACCGGGCCGCCCACATCTGGGTCTTCAATTCCAAAGGCGAAGTGCTGATCCAGTTGCGTTCGCCTCAAAAGGACCGCCACCCCTCCACCTGGGATTCCTCGGCAGCCGGCCATGTGGACAGCGGCGAAAACTATGACACGGCGGCGGCGCGTGAAGTCATCGAGGAACTCGGCATTCGCGATGCGGGGCCTTTGCGGGAAATCGGCTATGTTCGCGCCTGCAACTCCACAGGACAGGAATTTGTCAAAGTCTATCAAACCACGCACGAAGGCCCCTTTCGCCCCTGCCCTGTTGAGATCGACCGGGTTCGATGGATCTCACCCGGCGAACTTGAAAAATGGATGGAAGAAAAGCCCGGAGAATTTGCGCCAGCCTTGCCTTATCTGTGGAATTTGTTAAGGATAAAGGATTCCGAAACAACCCAATTGGACTAATCGCCCGGACGGCGACTGATTTGCCACTTGCGTCCCATCGCTTTGTTTTATAATTATTTCAATCATTCAGAATCTGTGCCAGCATGCGACATCCGCCAACGAAAAAACCCCTGCGCCGCGAATCCCGAAGGGGCCATGGCAAGAAGCCGGCTCACAGTTTTCGACGGACTTCCAATATGGAGAACAATACGGATAGAAAAAAGGTGATCCTGGTCGTCGATGACCAGGAAAATATCACTAAATTTCTTTGCCGGGCCATCCAGCAACGGTTCAAGACCGTTGAAACAGTCGGACTGTACGACGGTTACGATGCGCTGAATTGGTTGGGGGACAACACGCCCGACATCGTCATCACAGATCTTCGCCTGCCCCGTTATGGGGGGCTGGAAATCATCATGAATACCATCAGCCGCGCGCCGCGTACGCCGATTTTTGTAATGTCCGCAGCCGCCTTGCTTGAAGAAATCCAACAGATGATGGGCGGACTGGACTGCATCCGGTTTTATGCCAAGCCATTTTTGGTGGAGAAAATGCTGGCGGACCTGGAAGACCTGTTGATCGGCGATCCCGACAGCGTGATTCAAGGCATCAGCCAAATCAGCCTGCTGCAGGTCATCAAGCTGGAAGACAAAACCTGCCGCCTCGATTTTGAGCAGGACGGTGTCTCCGGACGCATGTATTTTCTGCTTGGGGAATTAATGCGGGCCGAGGTGGGCGATTTGCAGGGGCCCGAGGCATTTTTCCACATGATGGCGTTCAGGAAGCCGAAGATCAACGTGTACGACAACACCAAAACCCGCACCACGAATGTGCATGAAACCATTGAAAACCTTTTGATCGAGCACTGCCGGAGGCTGGATCAGCCGGAAGATACCCCGGCGGCATGATCCGGCGCTTTGATCACTCTGCGGATTTGCCGAAAAAATATTTCCGCACCCAAAGCACATAACCGATCCAGACCAGAAATCCGAAACCCAACATGGCCGTATAGGCGGGGGATTTGAAGAAGAGATCAAGACTGTGCGGTATCAAAGCATCCGGCATTCCCATCAAGCGGTACATTTCGGAAAAATCGATTCTATGGAAGGTAACCACTCCCGATAGGCCGAAGAAGGCGTAAATCAGCAATGTACCGGCCCATGCCCATTTTTGCAGCCGGTAAAGCCCGCAGGCAAGCGCGAGCGCAACCACGGTGATGAAAGCCCAGATGGCCGCGCCGGCTGCTCCATGAAAAATGACGCCGAAAATCGGGATAATGAATGAATAGCAGGCAATCCACGGAAGGCTGAACAACGCACAGGCATTCAGCAGCACCAGAGCCAAAACGGGAAGCGGGCAGGCATCCGTCCAGCTCGGCGCCGGATTCCGGGTTTCACAGGTCCGCTTCACATCTTTTCCGCGGTACACCAGGACCAGGGCCCCGGGTATGACAACATAGATGAAGAAACTGAACAGGGCGCTAAACCCGAGGATGAAATAAATCATGGCTTCGGGAATTTGAACCTTGCTTCCGGATTGGGCCTGCGCCTGCGACATGGACTCCATCATCAAACTTTTCATTGCGCCAAAACCCAGGATAAAAAACAGGGCCGAAAACACTCCCATCACCAGGCCCATCCATCCCAGGATAAGAAGCAACGCACGCGCCCAGCGTTTGGCCAGAATGGAGCCGACACCCAGCCAGATGGCCCCGGCACCGAGCAACAAATAAAGGAAAATCGGGGCGATCATCATTTTCATGGGATAAACCGGAGTATGCGGGCTGTATCGGGCGGCCACCTGTCCGAGCAGCATCAACGGGACAAACAAGAGACAAATCGCCCCCCCGGCGATTTCAAGGGCGCCGAAAACTGTCAGCAGGGTTTTCTGATCTTTGAAAGAACCATCGGGGAGGGAATTCATACCGGAACCTTGGACAAAATACCGTGGAATAAAAGCACAAACCGGCCTTGTCACTCCACAGTTACTACGCATAGTGGCCAGTCTGCTTATGCATGCTTTTGAAATTTGGAACACCTTGTCGAAAGAACTCAATCACGAGATCCTGCAAGCCGCTTATTTGCATGAAAAACGGCTGTACCGGCATGTCGTACAGGATTTGTGCGAGGCCTTGCGCAAGCGCCCGCAGGCCATCCTTGAAATGCCCCGGGAAGCGCGCCATGAATTGTTCAAACCGCTGCTCGCGTTGCCCCAATTTAACACACTGGGCTCAAATCTAATCATCCATTGGCTGGGCTCGGCCCATACGCCCATGCTGGCCCTTTTTCTGGATACAGTCGGCGTGGCTCACGACGGCAAGGGCTGTGCCGAATCCTTCCCGAAGGAAGTGGAATCCTCCCGTCTGGAAAAAGCCTGTGCAACGCTTTACGAAAAATATCCGGCGGAACAGGTGTCCCTGTATCTGAATTTATTCCCTGGCATCACAGGCACAGCCTGGGCCGGGCTGGAAAAACACATCCGGAAAAAACAACTTGGTTGAACCACGAAGACACCAAGACACGAAGTTTTTCTGAATTCCTCCTCCTCACTTCTCCGCACCCTGCGGCTTCCTGACCTCCATAGCCTTTGGCGACGGAGGTTGCGGTGAAAACTTTTGGCTTCTCAATTCCGGCGCGCTGGCCTGCGTTTCATGGCGAATATTTTCTTTAGCTCCTGCGGATGGCGTGCCCAGTATTCGACCAGGCGCTCCACCTTTTCCAGGCTTTCGGAACTGAGGTGGTGCTCGATCCCCTCGACGTCGCGGGCGATGATGTTGCGGTCCAGTTCCATGAGGGTGAAAAATTCGGTGAGAATGACGTGGCGGCGCTGGATGCGGCGCGCGATTTCACGCCCTTTGGCCGTCAGAGCCAGGCCCCGGTATTTTTCATAGCGCAGGAAGCCCAGTTTATCGAGGCGCTGCACCATGATCGAAACGCTGGACCGGCTCAGGTTCAGGGCGGACGCAATGTCGGAGACACGGGCATAGCCCTTGATCTCGATGAGTTCGTAGATCCGCTCCAGGTAATCCTCGACGCTTTGCGAAATGCTTTTTTCAGCGGGCATAGGGATTCACTTATATCAGATTCTTATCCGTGGTTAAAAACATGTTTTCCGGTTTGCGATCCGGTCAAAGTTTGTATCCTTTTACAGAGTTTGTCTAATCAAACTTTTCTTGACTCTCCAGCCGCCTGTGTGCAGTTTCATGATGTTCAAAATTTCTTATGCCCCACACCAAACCTGCAGTTGAAGTAAAGATCGAACCCGGCTGGCGCAAACCGGCGGGACAGGCCTCTCTGTCGGAAGTTCATCGCAGCGTTGTCATTCCGACGACGGCTTCTTTCTGGCGTAAACTATTCGCATTCTCCGGTCCGGGCTTCCTTATCGCAGTCGGTTACATGGATCCAGGCAATTGGGCGACCGACCTTGCCGGTGGCGCACAGTTTGGATACACGCTGCTTTCCGTTGTCATGATCTCCAATCTCATGGCGATTCTGCTCCAGCACTTGTCCATCAAACTCGGCGTCGCCACCGGGCGCGATCTGGCGCAGGCCTGCCGCGACCATTACTCGACTCCGGTCGTCTGGTTCCTTTGGATACTTTCAGAAATCGCCATCGGAGCCTGTGATCTGGCGGAAGTCGTCGGTTCGGCCATCGCCCTGCAATTGCTCTTCGGCATCCCTCTGGTCTGGGGTTGCGTCATCACAGCCGTGGATGTGATCGCCGTGCTGTTTTTGCAAACCAGGGGGTTTCGTTATGTTGAAGCGCTGGTCATCACGCTGATCGCAACCATCGCCACCTGCTTCTCGGTGGAACTGTTCCTTTCCAAACCTCATGTCGGACCCATGCTTCTCGGTTTCATTCCAAGCCCGGAAATTTTAAAAAATCAAAACATGCTCTACGTCGCCATCGGCATCATTGGCGCGACGGTCATGCCGCATAATCTTTACCTGCACTCTTCCATCGTCCAAACACGCAAGTTTGAGCAAAACCCCGAAGGCAAACGCGAGGCCATCAAGTTCGCGACGATTGATTCAACCGTCGCCCTCATGTTCGCCCTGCTCGTCAACGGCGCGATCCTCGCGCTTGCGGCGGCGGCGTTTCACTGGTCAGGGCATCAGGATGTCGCGGAAATCCAGGACGCCTACAAATTATTGAGTCCGCTGCTCGGCGTGAGCGGGGCCGGTATTTTATTTGCCGTTGCACTGCTGGCCTCGGGACAAAATTCCACGTTGACCGGCACGCTGGCGGGACAAGTTGTGATGGAAGGTTTTGTGAACATTCGTCTTCGCCCATGGCTTCGCCGCTTGATCACGCGGCTCATTGCCATCGTTCCGGCGGTTTGCGTAATTGGATTTTTTGGCGAAAGCAAAACCACCGAATTGCTCGTGGCCAGCCAGGTTGTGTTGTCCATGCAACTTGGGTTTGCCGTGTGGCCGCTGATCCAGTTCACCAGTGAAAAGGCCAAGATGGACGGACTCGCAAACCCGCTCTGGCTCAAAATTCTCGGCTGGACGACCGCCGCCATCATCATCATCCTGAACATGAAGCTGCTTTTTGACACCTTCATGCCGAATTCGGTGCTGAAGCCGTTTTACGGATTTTTCGGTCTGCCGGGTCCGGGATAGCTCAGCGCTGGAAAGGATTGTTATGTATCATAAAATTCTAGTCCCACTCGAAAACACCGCAGCGGACCAAACCATCCTGAACCATGTCCGGCGCCTCGCCAAAATGACAGGAGCCAGGCTTTTGTTCCTTCATGTGGCCGACGGCTGGGTGGCCCGCAATTACGAACAGTTGAAGCTGGCCGAAAGCGAGGAGATCAAGCAGGACAGGGCCTATCTTGAGAAACGGGTGAAGGAATTCAAGGGCAAGGGTTTTCGTGCAAGCGCCATCTTGGGCATGGGAGAACCGCCCGATGAAATTGTGCGGGTGGCATTGGAACAAAAAGTGGACTTGATCGCCATGTCAACCCACGGCCACCGCTTTATCAGCGATGTCCTGTACGGAAACACCGCCGACAAAGTCCGGCACCTGGTCAATATCCCGGTGCTGTTGCTCAAGGTTAAAAAGTAAGATTTAACGCAAAGGGCATAAGTCGCAAAGCCGCAGGAAGAACAAAACAATTGTTTGTTGGCCACGAAAGAACACAAAGATCGCAAAACGAAAGCTGAAATGAAATTTGTAAAAATTATAGGGGATTGCTCTTTGGGTTCTTTGTGATCTTTTGTGGCAAGTCAGATTTCGAACCTTGCTGACATTGAGTACGCTGCAGAAGTATTGCGGCTTCGGCTCGCGACGCATGTCGGGGTTCGCGGTTAAAATCTTTTTCGTTTCGTCCTTGTTGAAGGCTGCTACCTTTACCCCATGCGCCTTTTATCCCGCTATTTCAAATGCCTCCTCGCCCTCGGGCTGTTTTTCCTGCTGGTGGCCGGCGGCGTCCTCTATTTCCTGTCCGACCTGCTCTCGGACATGGGTACCCAAATCCCCCCTGCGGCGCGCCCGGCAATCACCCCTTCGCGCATCGGCCTGGCCTTTGAAACAGTCAACCTGCATACCCGCGACGGCGTGAATTTGGACGGCTGGTGGTTTCCAAAAGGATCGGATTCCGGAAAACCGGTGGTCCTGGTATTGCACGGTTTCGGCGCGGCCAAGGAACACATGATTAATTACATGTTACTGGCGCAGCAATACGGCTATCCGGCCATGGCTATTGACTTTCGCGGCCATGGCGACAGCGACCCAAGCCTTTGCAGCTTCGGCTTCCATGAGCAGGATGATGTCCAAAGCGCCCTCGATTTTCTGGCCGAGAAAGGACAAAAGCGGGTCTGCCTCTGGGGCACTTCCATGGGCGCCGTTACCGCCATCCTGACGGCAGCCAAGCATCCGCCCCAGGTTTGCGGGGTCATCGCCGATGCCCCGTTTGACACGCTGCACAACAGCATTGTGCATCACGCCCGGCTCTTTTACGGCCTGCCTGAATTTCCCCTCATCACCCTGGCTTTCCCGCGCATAGAGCAGAAAGCTCATTACCACATCCGCGATGTAAATCCCGCCGCCGCGCTTTCCCAGGTACAGATTCCCATTTTCTTTCTGGCCGCTCAAAACGACCAACGCATGCCCGTACCGCTGGTGCGCTCCCTCTATGAAAAGGCCGCCGAGCCCAAAAAATGGTATGTCATCCCCGGTGTGGGCCATGAATTCCGCCGCTTTGAACCCGAATTCCAACAGCAGATTGTCACCTTCCTGGATACACTGAACCAGCCGGCCCTCAGTTCTCATGCCCCCTAAAAAATCATCCGGCTCCGCGTGGGGCGACAAAGAAACCCGCTTCTTCTACGGCCTCACTCCCGATCAAATCCTGGATGCCGTGGAAACCTTCGGGTTCCGCTGCACGGGCCGCTGCCTGCCCCTCAACAGCATGGAAAACCGCGTGTACGACGTGGGGATCGAGATCGCGCAAAATTCCGGTCCGGAGGATGCGGCGCTTTCCGCCAAGGTTGCAAAGTTTTACAGACCGGGCCGCTGGACACAGGAACAAATCCTCGACGAGCATCGCTTTCTGTTCGACCTGGAAGCGGACGAACTTTCCGTCGTACCGCCGCATCGCGACGGCAAGGGCGAATCCCTGCACCGAATGGAGGAAGCCGGAATCTGGTATGCGGTTTTTCCCCGCATCGGAGGCCGCAATCCGGACGAACTTTCTGACGTTCAACTGGAGCGCATTGGCCGACTCCTCGCGCGCCTGCACAACACCGGCGAAAAAAGCACAAAAAATTCACGCCTCGCTCTGGATATCGAAACCTATGGGTGGAAAAATCTGGACTATCTGGAGAGCAGCGGCGCACTGCCCGAAGACATTTCCCCCGATTATCACGAGGCGGTGGAACAGATTTGCGAGGAAGCGGAACCGCTTTTTCAGGAAGTGCGCATACAACGGATCCACGGCGACTGCCATCTCGGCAACCTGCTTTGGCGTATCGATACGCCCTACCTTGTTGATTTCGACGACATGGTCACAGGGCCCTGCGTGCAGGACATCTGGCTGCTGACACCGGGGCGCGATGCGGAATCGCTCCGGCAACGGGAGATCCTGCTAGGCGGGTACGAAGCCATGCGCAGCTTCGATCCTTATGAGCTGGCTTTGGTGGAACCGTTACGCGCGCTGCGCTACGTGCATTTCAGCGCCTGGGTCGCCAAACGCTGGAAAGATCCCGCCTTCCCGAAGGCATTCCCCCACTTCACAGATCGCAACTACTGGCGGGATCAATTGCTCGACCTGCGCGAATGTTTGGAATGGATGGAACGGTGAAGCTCCCTTTATCCCCCTGATAAGGGGGTTTGCGTTTGTTGCCCGCGAAACACGCGAAAATCACGAAAGGAAAGCGAGAACACTTTTATCCGCAGATTACACAGATTAACGCGGATGGAAACGGGTATGGGCATGAGCAATCCCAAAGGGATTGAGGCCTCCAGCCCAAGGTTGTCCCGCGCAGCGGGGCTACCTTGGGTATGTGTTCGGAAATAAAAACAACCTCAACGAGGTTGTGGCTGCTTTTATATCGATGAGAGCCGATTGGCCGCAACCACGTTGTTCAATATTTTAATATAGTTCGCCCGGCGGTATTTTTAAATCCGCTAGATCAAGCAAGTATTTTGCTACTTTTCCCAAGGCTTTTTTGTGTTCTTCGGTCTTATCCTCAAATGGAATTTGACACTCAAAACCAATTGTAAATGTATTTTGAGTAATTCTGAGCGAGAGAAATGAGCCATCTAACATGCTCCTTTTGGGGTTCTCTAGAAACGCTTTCCTTAAATTTTGATCGTTAAATAATTTGATAAGAGGGAGAAGATCCTGTTCAGATATAATCTTAACAAAATGATCCTTTTTAGGATTTGCTTCCGGATCAGACTTTTGTGAAATAACATCTGTATTTAACGCAATCCTACCTTCTGAAGTGCGCAGAATAGTTTGCTTAATAACACCATTGAATGAGCGCCAATACTCAAGTTCAAATGTAGTGACAGTGCTTATCTCTTGGGCATTACCAGCGGACAGTGAAAATACACCGATCAGTATTGCGAAGATAATTTTCATCCCAACGTCTATTTGAGGGAATCTGCCCAGCCTAAAATCGTCTCGAACTACCCCCGAGACGTCGCGTGGTGTTTTCACGCCGCCAGAACTTCATCCCGAACGAAGTGGAGCCGGATCACCTTGGGCATGGGACCGGGAACCGTATCGCCAAAATGGCAATGTACCGCGTCTTTGACCATCTCGCGCAGTTCTTCCAAGGTATCCCCTTGGGTTGAGATGGCGTGACCCAGAGCCGTAGCCACATAACCTCCATCCACCTCGTCTTCTGTCACCTCGAAAATGATCTCGCTCATGGAGGTAATTTACGGGATTACCGGCGTCGTGGCAAGCGTTCCCCATTTATGGGATGCAGCGACCTTCGTGTAAAAATCTGTGCTTTTTTTAATGCCCGGAACAGCCGCAGCCGGGGGCGGGAGCGACATCCTTGTCGGTCGGGGAGACAACGCCGTTCTTCAACAGCCACGCTTCCACTTCTTCACCGCTGACGTCAGCCAGCATCTGGCCGTTGATTTCAACACAGGGCGAAAGTTCCTGGCGGCTTTTCTGGATCATTTCCATGCGCTGGGCGGGGTCGCCGATGATGTCGCGATCCTCATATTCCAAATTGTACTTTTCAAAAACGGCGCGTACGCCGTTGCTCCAGCCGCAGCGTTGCTTTAAATAGGCGACTACCTTGGGTTTGCTCATGGTCGTGTTTTCCTTTAAAATTTGCATAGGGACAAGATGGCCTAATAATTGGATTTGGCAAGGAAGGCTAAAAACATTTTTTAACCACGGATGGACACGGATAAACACAGATGGAAGGCATTTGAACCACGAACAGCACGAAAATCACGAACGAAGATTAGGCACGAACTCCGACATACGTCGCGAGCGGGAACGCGCAAGATTCGAAAAATAGAGCGGGAATTTCTGTTTTCCTTCTGAATTCTGCATTCTGAATTCAGACTTCTTCTTCCTACTCCCGGATCTGAATATAAAGGTCCCTTAACTGTTTGGGTTCGACTTCCCCCGGCGCCTGGCTCATGAGGTCCATGCCTTTGTTGTTCTTGGGGAAGGCAATCACGTCCCGGATGCTCTGGGAACCGGTCAGAATCGCCACCAGACGGTCCAAGCCCAGCGCAATGCCGCCATGCGGAGGCGCGCCATAACGCAAGGCCTGGATCATGTACCCAAACCGCGACTCGGCAATTTCCCTGGGAATTTTCAGCAGTTCGGTGAAAAGCTTTTGCTGCACGTCGGGCTGGTGGATACGAATGCTGCCACCGCCCAGTTCAACACCGTTGAGCACCAGATCATAATGCTGGCCGCGCACCGCGTGCGGATCGCTGTCGAGCTTCGGAATGTCCTCCGCCACGGGTGAAGTAAACGGATGATGGGTGGCGATGAAACGCTGCGCGTCCTTGTCGTAGCTGAGCAGCGGGAAATCCACCACCCAATGAAAATCAAAAATGTCCTTCTTCACCAGCTTGCCTGCTTTTTCCAACAGTTCGGCGCATTTGAGCCGGATCTGGCCCAGCACCTCGCACGCGGAGAGCCAGGCGTCGGCCCCGAACAAAATAAGGTCCCCATCCTCGATGTTGAGTTTGGATTGCAAGGCCTGCTTTTCGGCGTCGGAGAAAAATTTCACAATCGGCGATTTCCACTGGCCGCCCTCCACCTTGATCCAAGCCAGGCCTTTCGCGCCCTGCGCCTTGGCGAGCTCGGTCAATTCCTCAATCTGCCCGGTCGTAATCACAGCCAGGCCTTTTGCGTTGATGGCCTTGACCACCCCGCCGCCATCGACCGTGCCGCGAAAAACCTTGAATGTGCTCTGGCGAAAATCTTCCGTCAAATCCGCCAGCTTCATGTCAAAGCGGCGGTCCGGCTTGTCGATGCCGTAGTTATCCAACGCCTCGCGAAATGTGATGCGCGGGAGCGGCAGGCTGACTTCAACTCCCAAAACCTTTTTCCAGACCGCGGCGACCATTCCTTCGATCAACCGGTAAATGTCTTCCCGCTGGATGAAGGACATTTCCAAATCGATCTGGGTGAATTCCGGCTGCCGGTCGGCGCGCAGGTCCTCGTCGCGGAAACATTTGGCGATCTGGTAATAACGCTCCACTCCCGCCACCATCAGGAGCTGCTTGTATTGCTGGGGCGACTGGCTCAGGGCGTAAAATTTCTTCGGGTTTAGACGCGACGGGACCAAAAATTCACGCGCGCCCTCCGGCGTGCTTTTGAACAGCACCGGCGTCTCGATTTCCAGAAATCCCTGACCGTCCAGATAATCCCGGACCGCCTTCGTCGCCTGATGCCGCACCCGCAGATTGCGGGCCATCTTCGGGCGGCGCAGGTCGAGATAACGGTACTCCAGGCGCAGGTCTTCATTCACCGATTCCTCCTCAAGCGGGAACGGAGGCGTTTCGGAAGCATTCAAAATCTCAAGCTTGCCCGCAGCGAGTTCGACGTCCCCGGTGCCAAGGTTTTTGTTTTCCGTCCCGGTGAGTCGCGCAACCACCTCACCTGTGACCTGAATGACAAACTCGCTCCGCAACGTATGGGCTATTTCCGAAACTTCGGGCTGCAACTGGGGATTGAAAACCACCTGCGTGATGCCTTCGCGGTCCCGCAAATCGATGAAAATCACGCCGCCGTGATCGCGGCGGGAATGCACCCAGCCGGCGAGCACCGCTTGCTTGCCAATGTCGCTTTTTCGCAGCTCGTTACAATGATGAGTCCGTTGCATAATCCAAAACCTTTACTCCACTATCTTGTCCGCGTTCCGGCTCTTCAGCTCAACAGCCGGTCGGAACCAGCGCCGTGACTTTTCCTTCCTTCACATCCGGCCGCACGGTCACCTGCTCGCGCGTGGCCAGGGTTTTCAGCCCGCAAACGCCGTCCTGCGCGTATTCCTGCCCCACCACAAGGGCATGGCGATGGCCGCGTTCCTCGGCGGACTGAAATTGCTTGCCGACTTTAGAGGGCGAGAGCGGATAGTCAACGCGATAGCCGCCCGCCCGCAGTTCCGAAACCAGCTTCAAGGCAGCCGGGCGCAGGGACTCGTCGGCGATGACCAGATAATAGGAGTCCGCGGGTTCCGACACATCGGCCAGCCCCTTGTCTTTCAGAAGCTCCGTAATGACGACATCCCCCATGCCGAATCCGATGGCGGGCAGGTTTTCACCCGAGATCAAGCCGATCAGGTTGTCGTAACGCCCGCCGCCGGCGATGGCCCGGAATTTTCCGGACCGGTCATGCACTTCAAACACCACGCCGGTGTAATAGGCCAGGCCCCGCACAATGCGCAAATCAACCGCCACGGCATCCGCCAACCCTAACGCTTCGGTATGTTTCAACAGCGTGTCGAGCCGTTCGCTGCGGGCCCCCTGCTCCAACAGGGCAAGGGTCTTGTCCGCCAGAGCGCCCAGCTTTTTCCGCGTTTCTTCCGGCGGGTCGCGGTCGATTTTGTCCAAGGCCTGGTAAAATTCGTACGTCTTTTCCTCCGGCACGCCGTTTTGTTCCAGGAACGAACGCCAGAATTCGCGGTCGCTCACGCGGATGACATAATCCTTCCGGCTCAATCCCAAAGCCCGCAGGGAATGATCGAGCAAGGCCAGCAGCTCGGCCTCGGCTGCGAGCGATTCCTCGCCCATGATATCGCAGTTCCACTGGAAATGTTCGCGCAGCCTTCCGCGCTGGGCGCGTTCGTAACGAAACACCTGGGGAATGGCAAACCACTTCAACGGCTTTTTGTAATCGCGGTGCTTCGCTCCCGCAAGCCGGGCCAGCGTGGGTGTGATCTCAGGGCGCAACGCCACTTCCCGCCCGCCCTTGTCCACAAAATGATACAACTGGGCGACAATTTCATCCCCTGACTTTTTTTTGTAGAGATCGAGCGGCTCCAGAGGAGGGCCGTCGTATTGGGAAAAACCAAACGCGCGCGCGCTGTCTTTCCATGCCTGGAAAATGCGCTCCCGCAAACGGCAGTCTTCCGGGTAAAAATCACGAAAACCGGATAAGCTCTGAAACGACATGGAGATAAAGGGCCGAAGTTGCCCCGCCTGAATCAGGCAGCCTTGCCGCTGCCGTCTGTGATTAGCTTTTGCGAAAGCTGGGCCACTTTGGCCTTCATTTCCTTGCCCGGCTTGAATTTGACGACCGCACGGGGCGGAATGGGCACATCGCTCTGGGGTTTATTGGGATTCCGGCCGACGCGGGCCTTGCGGAGTTTGATCTCAAACACGCCGAAGTTCCTCAGCTCCACGGTCTTACCGAGGGCGAGGCTTTCGGTCAGATAGTCCAATGTCTTCTGAATGACGTTCAGGACATCCTGCTGGACCATTCCGGTCTCATTGCTGATCCGGATCACTAAATCCCGTTTGGTTAAATTTGCCATGATGTTTCTGTGGTTGAATCACTTAGGAACAAATGGAACGGGAAGCAAGCAATTATTTTGCCTAAATTAGCCCGGATGCCTCACGCGCTTCTGAAAACCTGCAGAGTGTCTTGCCGAAAGGCCAAGCGGAAATAGGGATGCACCCACATCCGGGCTGGAGATTCGGATCGGAATCCATGACTGGCATTAGACATGGCCAATCACTTGATAACGGCCCTTCCCGTTATTTCCCCAAAAGTTTTAAAGTGTTCCTTGGCAATTTTCCTCAGCCCGGCTTCGCCATGTTGCGCGAAAATTTCCCGGCCCTGGGCTTTGACCGCATCGCCCGCGCCCTTCAATAACTCGCGTTCCAGTGGTTCTCCCAATTTTTCCAACCCTTTCAAAAATGCCGACCGAGCCAGGATGGAAGCGGCCGCAACCGCGATGTCAGCCTCCGCCTTGGTTCTTTGTTCCAGCCGGATCGATATTTTTTTCCGGTTCAACTGGTTTTGCAGCACCTGCGGGTAGGCAAACTGGTCGGACAACGCACGCGGGCAGCCGGGCACTTTCGCCGCCAGATTTTCAATCACCTTGGCATGTCCCCAGGCCAGCATCTGGTTCAGGTTGCGAAATTTGCCGTAGAGCTCGTTGTATTTTTCCGGAAAAATCGCCACCACCTCGCAATTTTTTCCGACGATCTTTCGAATCTGGTCCGCCAAATCATGGGCGCGTTTGGCGCTTGTAATCCGCTTGCTGTCCTTGATGCCCGCATCCAATAATTGCCTGGCGCTGATTTTTCCAACATAGGCGCCCGCAATGACGAGGGGGCCAAAAAAATCGCCCTTGCCTGCCTCATCAATTCCGAAATGAGGCTCAAACATTTCCGGGTTTAATTCTTCCTCATACCCGAGCCGAGCCTCTTCCAGCACGAACGGTTCCAGATAAAATTCAATGAATTCCTTCGCACCCTTGCCCTGCAGCACCAGTTTGCCGCTCTCATAATACTGGATGCTGCACTTGGCCTTGGCCGCGCGAAAGTGGCCGTAGGGCAGCGCCTCAAATTCAAAACTTTGCTCCTGCAGCAGGGCCTTGAGCTTCTTGCCTTGCGCCGGGCTGATGCTGTACGTAAAGCTCGCCGGATCCATGCGAGAGCACGATAAACACCGATTGCCAAAGATCGATGCCAAAATCCGCCGCGCCTTTCACGAGCGGCTGGCGGCCTGGTATCGGAACAATCAGCGCCCCCTGCCCTGGCGGGAAAATTCCGGCGCGTATGCCGTGGCCATTTCGGAATTCATGTGCCAGCAAACCCAGATCGCCACCGTCCTGCCCTACTATGCGCGCTGGATGAAATCCTTTCCCGACTGGCGGGAACTGGCCGCCGCATCCGAGGACAAGGTCCTGAAACATTGGGAGGGGCTTGGCTATTACAACCGCGTACGCAACCTCCACAAACTGGCAAAAACCGTCGTCCGCGACTTCAACGGCGTTCTGCCTTCCGAACTGGAAACACTCCGCTCGCTGCCGGGCATCGGCCCGTACACCGCCGGCGCCATTGCCTCCATCTCCTTCAACCAGCGGGCCGCCGTTCTGGACGGGAATGTGGAACGGGTGCTCAGCCGCGTGTTCAACCTGCCCTGGAATGTTACCCGGCCCGCTGTAAAAAAACTGCTTTGGCAACTCTGCGAAAGCCTGATGCCTGACAACCATTACGGCGCCCACAATCAGGCGCTCATGGAATTGGGGGCCTTGGTCTGCTCGCCTCATTCACCGCAATGCCTGCTTTGCCCGCTGAATGCTGTGTGCCGGGTTTCCGACCCCGAATCGCGCCCGGTCAAAACCAGGACCTCCATCACGCGTGAAAAACAGGAAGTCGCCGTGTTGGTTACCGGCAAGAAAATCTGGTTGCTGGATCCCTCAATGCCCGGACGCTGGAAAGGTTTTTACCGGCTGCCGTTGTTTGACGAATCAATCATGGAGAAAAAAGTTCACATCGGGCGGGTTGCGTATTCCATCACCCGTTTCCGGGTGGAAGCGGACGCCTGGACCGCCAAGTGGAAAAAGCGCGTTTCGCTAAAAGGCCGCTGGGTTTCAGGTAAAGCTCTGGATCAAATCTCGCTCCCCGCGCCACACCGAAAAATCATCGGCCTTTGGCTGAAATCAGTGACCGGCGCGCGCAAATGAATCGGAGAGATTTGAGCGCCCCTTGGCTTTGATATTTGGGTAGGCCGGGTTTTCCCACGTTGTTCACTCGTGAGGCATATCGGAGTTGCCCTGTCCTGGCTCTCGCCCTACAGCAAGCGCAAGGGCCGTGTGATACTGGAAATGGACGAAAAGTCGTTCTACGGGCTGTTGCATGGCATTTGCGAGCGTTCCAAGGCGGAAGACAGCGGCAAGCCCGAAGCCATGACAGGGCCTAACTCTTTAGATAGCTGCAGTACGTGATCGCAAACCAGCGCATACGGAGGCATGAAGTTGCGCGGGGAAGCCGGACGGAAGCTGTGCTTCAAGAGTCGCAAGGGCAGTTTCGGCCTCTGCGGCTACTTCCTCAAGTGCGGTGCGAGCCATATGTCTTGGCTCCAACCCTTGGAACGGGGAACAATTCGAAACTCCAAATCAAGAGCAGCCAAAACGGCCAGGATCGTTTCAATCCTGGTTGCCGGATTGCCGTTCTCGATGAGGGAAATGGTTTCCTGGCGCAGCCCTGCCTTGGTTCCCAAGGCGCTTTGACTTAGGCCGCATTTCTTACGCATGCGTCGGATCAGATTCCCGATCTGTTTTGGATCACGAGCTAAATTGCTCATAAGGGAAAACATGTCCTAAAGCCGATAAAATGCCAATATCGGAAATGGCACATAAAATGGAATTATGCGCTGAACGCTATAATACTAAATTATCGGAAGTGACGCACAGTCTGTGCCGTTTCCCTGACTTCAGAAGCTTCTGGCGGGCGACGTGCTCCGCACGGCGCGTGACAGAAGGAATCGCGCAGCGATTAGAGCAGTTGCAGCCTATCACCTGATTATTCCTTTATTTTTAATCCCAATCTGTGTGTAAGCCGACAGAAAATTTAATCCGGTGGGCGTAACTGTCGTTCGCTGTGGACTCCACCGAACCTCCAATGCCAAAAACCTGAGCGACACTAATACCAGCTCCCGCCTT
>JAQTNW010000042.1 GCA_028713655.1 Candidatus Methylacidiphilales bacterium
CATTGGCGTCCAAATGACAACTGGCTGCCATTGGCAAGCTGAGCAAAATATCTTCCCGGATCGATAGCGTCAAGTCGATTGACTCCTGGGTCGTGATTGGGAGCGCGCATGCGAAGTCGGGTATGGCCACAGACACGGGCAGGGGTTCCTGGCAGCGGGCGCAATCCATTTTCACTGTGGAGGTTATATGACCTCGCACCAAAAGTTCGTCCTGAACCCTTTCCACATGAAATTCGTACTCAAGGGGTGACCAAACCTCGCTGCCCAGAATCTTGAGGTCATAGGGCTCCGGATCCAGTTTCCCGGAGAGGTCAAGCGGCCCGTCCAACAGGTCGGCTACCCGGATTTTCATAAAAATTTGTTTTTGAGCGCCGTCCGGACCGATTTCGGCACAAAGCAGTCAATCGCGCCGCCCAGGCGTGCGATTTCCTTTACGATGCGGGAGCTGAGATAGGTGTAGTTGTCCTTTGGCATGAGAAAAATGGTTTCGATCCGCGGATTCAGCTTGCGGTTCATCAAGGCGAGCTGAAATTCAAATTCAAAGTCGGATACGGCCCTCAACCCGCGGATGACGGCCGTGGCTTCCCGCCGTTCTGCGTAATCAACCAACAATCCCTCAAGGCACTCGATGCGTAAGCGCTTGTGCTCGGGCAAGGCGAGGATGGCTTCCCGGACAAGATCCGTGCGTTCCTGAAGGGTGAAGAGCGGATTTTTGTCGGAGTTTTGGGCCACGGCGATGATGACTTCATCGAACAGCCGCAGAGCCCGCTCGACGACATCGAGGTGGCCGTTGGTGATCGGATCAAAACTGCCGGGATAAATGGCGCGTCTCATTTAGGCTCCATCCTGCGAAAAAGCAGCGGGGATGTAAAGCTTGGCCGCAACGCCTTCACAGCTTTAAGTTTGTAAGTCTTAAGTTTTAAGTACCGAGTTTTTTATCTGCGCAATCTGCGGTCCAAATGTTTTCCATCTGTGTAGATCCGTGTTCATCCGTGGTTAAAAATGTGTTCTTTTTGTATCTCTCAACGTTTCCCGTGGATAAACCGGGGTACCTGGTTCAGGTCTTCACGGACTTTCACGGTGGCGAATCCCGATTCCCGCAAGAGCACGGATACCGGCTCCCCGTGGGAGGCGCCGGCTTCAAGGAAGATATGTGAAGTCGTCGGCCGGGTTCGGGCGATCAGGCGCCGGATAGGGTCCAGGCCGTCGCTCCCGCCATCCAGGGCCAGAGGCGGATCAAAGCGGACTTCGGGCTGGAGATTGGTCATTTCCTCCGATGTGAGATAGGGAAGATTGGCGACAATGACATGTGATTCATCCGGAACAGGCAGGAGATCCTCCTGAAGCCATGAAATTTCAGCGCTGGGATTCCGCGCCTGGTTTCGTTTGGCCAGTTCGAGCGCGGCGGGGCTGGTGTCCGTGGCGGCCAGGCGCCAGCCCGGCAGATGTTTGGCAAGGGCGAGAACGATGGCACCCGTTCCTGTGCCGACATCGTACAGCAATCCAGCCGGTTCATTTTTCAATGTTTCAGCCACCCAGGCCACTAACACCTCGGTTTCAGGACGGGGAACCAGAGCCTGAGGCCCGCATTCGAGCGTCAGTCCGTAAAAAGGGGTTTCTCCCAGAATGTGCTGGAGCGGTTCGCGGTCGGCACGGCGTTTGACCAGCGGGCGCAGGGCGTCGAGTTCCCCGGGTTTGAGTTCCTGCTCGAACTGCAAATACAGGGACATCCGCGGCAGCTTCAACACATGGGACAAAATAAGTTCAATCTGCAGGCGCGGGGATTCGACGCCTTTTTGCGCGAAGTACTCCGTGGTCTTGTTGATCAGTTCCAGGATTTTCAATCCCGTCCAGAATAGGAGGGAACTCCGGCTGCCAAAAGGAAAATAGAACTCAGGCTGGCCAGAAAAAGTCGGATGCTACATACTTCGTACCGATGGCTGGGGAATGTAAACAACCGCTGCATGACTGGCTTAAACCCGTTGACTCAGCCAAAGGCGAATTGTATTATCCCAACCATGCAGACCCCCTACGCTCGCCCCTGCACCTTGCAAGACAGGTTGAGTCAGAGGCCGGTGTCGGAAGCGGAGGCAATCGAACAGGTTCGGAGGTCGGGCATCGAGCCGCGGCCGGTCGGCTCCTTGGAAGAATGGCGGAAGACAAGGTACTTACCGAGTTTTCATCGGAAACATTCCACAACGCCCTTGGCGAATTAAAAAATCTCGGAAAAACCGAGCATCTCGTTTTCCACCCAGGCGGCGCCCCGCGCTGCTATCGCGTGACCGACGCGGGCCAGTATGGCGCGGGTGGTGATTTGATCGAATATCTCCGCCGCCTTGCCTACAGCAACAAGCTTTTCAATGACGACTTTCAAGTTGAAGGCGTGGTCAAAGACCCGACATCAGGGGCGTATAGCCTTGTCGTAAGCCAGCCCTGGATTGCGGACGCCCGCGACGCGGAACCGGACGAAATCCGGAGGTACTTTGAGGACCACGGATTCCAACGCATCAGCAGCCTGTCGTACCGGAAGGGCGATATTGTTGTGACCGACGCCGCTCCCGGCAATGTGATCATCGACGACAAGGGCGTTGCATATCCGATTGATGTGGGTATTGAAGGAGCCGAAGGATCGCTGCTCCCGGATATCGACGAAAATCAGGGATAAATGGAGGGACGACCGCTGTGTCGTCCCATTGATCGGGATTGGCTTGAACCACCAAGGCACAAAGACACCGGAATAGAATTGGCTGCTCGAAAGTTTGCGAGCTATAATGGAAACAATCCGGCCAAATAAATTTCTACTGAGCACAGTCCCATGATCTCAATCGCGACAAACCCAGGCGTCATTCACAGCTCAATCCATCGCTTCCATAATGGAGCGAGTGTTGTAGAGGAAGATGAACTGGCGGTGGAAGCGCCGCTTGAAATCCAGCTCGGCTACATGAGCAAGGGCTGGCGTGTCCATAAAAGCGTGTCGATTACCATGCGCACACCGGGGCACGATTCCGAACTCGCCGCGGGTTTTTTACTGGGCGAGGGTATTATCGCCGAACCCGGGCACATTGAGCGCATCGAAACGCCAGCGGACAATGTCGTGCGCGTCGATTTGCAAGCGCAGGTTCGGGTGGATTTGCGGAGCCTTGAGCGGCATTTTTATGCGACTTCAAGTTGCGGTGTTTGCGGAAAAGCTTCCATCGCAGCGTTGCGTATGGGTTGCGGGCCGCAGGTCGTGATAAGCGGCCCCATTTTTTTCGCGGATGCGATTCATGGTCTGCCCGGAAAATTGCGCGAGACGCAGGAGGTCTTTGATCGAACAGGCGGACTGCACGCGGCCGCGTTGTTTAATCCTTCGTGTGAGCTGCTTTGCCGTCGCGAGGATGTGGGCCGGCACAATGCGGTGGACAAGCTCATTGGCGCGCGCTTGCTCGCCGACGAGCAGCCGCCATTTTCAGATAGCCTGATGCTGGTGAGCGGCCGCGCGAGTTTCGAGTTGATGCAAAAAACGCTTGCGGCGGGCATCCCCATTCTGGCCGCCGTCGGCGCGCCTTCGAGCCTGGCGGTTGATCTGGCGCGGGAGGCGGGAGCGACATTGCTTGGATTTGTGCGTGACGGCAGATTCAACATTTACACCCATCCGGAGAGGATCCAGTCATGAATGAGCCAAGGACTCCGGCGCCAGGCGTGCAGTCGCCGGAAGACAGTGGCAGTGTCCGGATTGGCAAAAGTTCCAAGGCTGCGGCGGGCGTGCCCGGCGTTTTGCAAGCCGGACGTTTCGCTTGGAAGGAGATGGGCCTCGTGCGCAGCGTGCGGACGCTTTTGAAGCTGAATCAAAAGAAAGGTTTTGACTGCCAGAGTTGCGCATGGCCGACCTCGGATGAAGGGCGCCATGTGTTTGAATTCTGCGAAAATGGCGCCAAGGCCGCTGCCGACGAGGCGACGACGAAACGCATCACGCCCGATTTTTTCCGCGAACACAGCGTCACGGATCTTGCCGCCCGTTCGGACTACTGGCTCGGACAGCAGGGTCGGCTTATGCACCCGATGATTCTGCGCGAAGGGGCCACGCACTATGAACCGATTGAGTGGGATGAGGCGTTCAAGCGCATCGCCGCGGAACTCAACGCGCTGGGCTCGCCTAACGAAGCGGCGTTTTACACATCGGGTCGCACGAGCAATGAGGCGGCGTTTCTCTACCAGCTTTTTGCGCGGCAGTTTGGCACCAACAATCTGCCTGATTGCTCGAACATGTGCCATGAGTCGAGCGGCGCGGCGCTCAGCGAGACCATCGGCATCGGCAAGGGTTGCGTGATGCTCGAGGATTTTGAAAAGGCGGACGCCATTTTTATCATTGGACAGAACCCTGGCACGAATCATCCGCGGATGTTGATCTCGCTTGAGGCGGCCAAGGCGCGGGGCTGCGCCATCGTCAGCATCAATCCGCTTCCCGAGGTCGGAAACTTTCGTTTCAAGAATCCGCAGAATTTCCAAAACCCCTTGCGTGCCCTGCCAACGCTGCTTGGCAAGGGGACGTCCCTTTCCAATCTGTGGTTGCAGGTGCAGATCAACGGCGACCTCGCGTTGTTCCAGGGCATCATGAAGGAAATGCTTGCCGACGAGGATCGTCAGCCGGGCAGCGTATTCGATCATGCCTTTATCCGCGAGCACACCACCGGTTTCGACGAGTTCATCGAAGCCCTGCGGCGGACAAGCTGGGAGGAGATCATGGCCGGGAGCGGCTTGACACGCGAATCGATCCGCCATGCGGCCGACATCGCTGTGCGCTCGAAGCGGATTATTTGTTGCTGGGCGATGGGCCTCACGCAGCATAAGAATGCGGTCGCGACCATTCAATCGGTCATGAATTTTCTGTTCCTTGGCGGCCACATCGGACGGCCCGGCGCAGGGCCCTGCCCGGTGCGCGGGCATTCCAACGTGCAGGGGGATCGCACGATGGGAATTTGGGAACGGATGGGCGATGCTTTTCTTGACAGGCTTGGCGCGGAGTTTGGGTTCCAGCCGCCGCGCGATCACGGCGCCGACACGGTTGATGCGCTCAAAGCCATGCACGAAGGGCGGATCAAGGCGTTCTTCGCGCTCGGCGGTAATTTTCTCTCGGCCACGCCCGACACGAATTTTACCGCGCAGGCGTTGAGCAAGTGCCGCCTCACCGCGCAGGTTTCGACCAAGCTCAATCGCGCGCATTTAATCACCGGGCGCACCGCGCTTATTTTGCCCTGTCTGGGGCGCACGGAGATCGACAGGCAGGCGGCGGGCGGGCAATTCGTCACCGTCGAGGACAGCATGGGAATCATCAACTCCTCGCGCGGCCATCTGGAGCCTGCGTCGGCGCATTTGCTCAGCGAGCCGGCGATCATCGCGCGGTTGGCTCGTGCGACATTGTGCGAGCGTGGGACAGTCGATTGGGAATCGCTGGCCGGGAACTATGACCGCATTCGCGACAGCATTGAGCGCGTGGTTCCGGGATTTGAGCGCTACAACGAGCGCATCCGGCTTGGGGTGTTTCATCTGCCGAATCCGGCGCGGGACGAACGCCGGTTCGGGAAGGGTGGAAGGGCTAAATTTACAGTCCATCCCATTCCGGTTCATACGCTCGCTCCCGGCCAGTTCATGATGATGACGATGCGCAGCCATGACCAATTCAACACCACCATCTACGGCCTCGACGACCGCTACCGCGGCGTCTTCAACGGCCGCCGTGTTGTCTTTTTGAATGCCGAGGACATGGCCGAGGCCGGTTTGCAGCAGGGCCAGCTTGTGGATCTAACCAGCCATTTTGAAGGCGTCGAGCGGATTGCGCCGCATTTTTTTGTCGCGCCGTATTCGATTCCGCGCCGTTGCGCCGCGACCTATTTCCCCGAGGCCAACGTGCTCGTTCCGATCAACAGCGTGGCGGATCGCAGCAACACGCCTGCCTCCAAATCCGTCATCATCACCATTGCGCCCTCGCCCGATGCGGAAGCAATCATCGCGGATTTGGCCCGTGATTTGTCAAATCGGAGTTGATCTCAATCCCCTCCATTTTCAGGAGCGCGGGCATCCTGCCCGCACCGCTGCGCATCCTGCACAGCGGATGCTTTGGGGCATGTTTATTTTTTCTGGATCATCACAGCCCGGAAGACAACACCCCCCGAAGCGGTCGCCGCGGCGACCTTTCCGCCCCTCTTGATAGAGGGGATTGGCCTCGCGATGGCGCATTCACGCGTCCGCGTTCCGCCGCAGCGGACGAGGAGCGAGGCGACGCGGCAATCCATGCCGTCTCCGATTCCCGAGCGAACACAGTTGCGGACATGCTTGATGTCGGCCATGATTTACTTGCTGATAGCCGATACCCATATGAACTGCAAAACTTTTGAAATCTTGAAAAAAATAAACCAGAACCGCCTTATCCTGACGCTGGGTTTCCTTGCTGCACTGCTTGCATGGCCGCAAGAGTCCCAGGCCCTCACAGCCAATGAGATTGTCCAGAAGGTCGCCGCGCGCGACAAGGTCCTGCAGGCGCGGCGCCGACAGTTTGATTATACCATCGCGATCACAGTCCAAAAATTGGATGAAAATGGAAAAATTGTTTCATCAAAAGTCACAAGTGAGACGGTCGTCGGCGACAAACGTCCTTCTTATACCAGCAAGGCCGAAATGGACGACGCCCATGCCGAGTCGTTGCAACGCGCGGCGGATGAGCAGTCGAAAAAGGAACCCTTCAGCCTGTTGAACGTGATTTCGCATTTTACCTTCACGCGGGCAGGCGAGGAGACCGTGAATGGCGAACTCGCTTACAAGATCCATTACAAGCCGAAGCCTGACATGCCCTTTCACAGCCGCGAGGAAAAAGTCATCAACCGGGTGGAGGGCGATCTTTGGGCTGCGGAGTCGGATTTTTCCCTGTTGCGCAACCAGGGGGCATTGGGTGAGCCGGTGTCCATCGCCTGGTTTTTTGCCACGTTACGGAACATGAAATACCGGTTCGACGCGCAGCGTTTGCCGAACGGCGATTTTGGCCCGGAGAGCGTGACGTATGAATTTCGGGTGATGATCCCGTTTGGCATGATTCATGAGCGGCATACGCGCCGCATGAGCGACTTCGAACTGCATCGTGGGAAGTGAAATAAGTTTCAAGTCTCCCGCTTTCGTCCCGCGGATGACGGACTTTGCTGCGCAGGCAGGTTTCCCATCCATTGAAATCTGAGTCTATCTTTGGATAAAAATATGGGCCTCCATTGCGAGCCTTGCACGTGGCTCATTTACACGGTTGCGCTGGGCTGATTCACAAACTACGATTGTCCGGATGTGTCCCGGCCCGTTTAAACTTTTTTCTGCTGTTCTTTTCTGCCTCGCTCTTCATGCAGCCGGGGCGGAAACCCAGCCACCCGCAGCCGTCCCGCCCACTGAACCACGGCGCGCCCTGCCGGTGGAGCCCTTCGCCGGGCAACCGCTCAACCTCAAAACCTGTTACGAATTGGCCCTTCTCCGGATGGAAAGCGTCGGCCTGCGGGACGAGGATGTCCGCGTCGCCCAGGCCCGCTATCGCGAGGCCATCGGCGCGATTTTGCCGAACGTCACCCTGACCGGTAATCAATATTTTTACAAAGATCAGTCGAGCAGTTTCTCTTCTTTCAGCACGGGCGGCAACACAAGCGCCGCTGGGCCCGTCGGCACGAGTGACCTCACCCCGCGCATGGCATCCGTCGATGTCAAGGTGCCGCTCTTCTCGGGACTGCGCGATGTCGAACTGGCCCATGCGGCAAAAGCGCAAATCGAAGGCAACCGCCAGACCGCACAGAGGATCCGGCAAAGCTTGTATCTCGACGTGGCGGAGTCGTTTTACCAAACGCTCGACTACGAGGAGGACCTGCGCATCCTGGCTGATGTCGAAACCACCCTGCAAGACCGGGTCAAGGAACTGGAAAAACGGGTCCGCCTCGGCAAATCGCGCGACAGCGAGCTGCTTGACGCCAGCACATCACTGGCGCAAACAAAAGTCAGCGTGGAACACACCCGCGGCTTGTTGTCCGCCACACGCGAAATGCTGGCCTTCCTCATCGGCCTGCCATCGGAACAAATCACGCTACGGGATGATTCCCCACCCGCGCCCGGCAGCCTGGCCCTGGCGGAATATTTGAACCAGGTGGCCGGCCGGCCCGATGTGCTGGCGGCGGTGCAGGCCGAGCAAGCCGCCCGAGCGCAACTCTCCGCGGCCAAGGGCGAGCACTGGCCCAAGCTCAGCTTTGAAGGGAATTACACCCTCTACGATTCCAGCAATCTTCAAACCGGCAATTGGTACGGCTTTCTGACTCTGGAGGTGCCGGTGTTCGACGGCGGCAGCATCGAAGCGCGGGTGGATCAGAATAAATCGCTCTATGTCGAGCGCCGCCTGGATCTCGCGCAACTGCAGCGCGAAGCCGAGCGCGATATACGCACCTATTTCAACCAGTTTAACCTGTCGCTCGCGGAACTTGTCCGGTTGGAGGAAGCCGTTAAAACCTCCGGGCTTAATTACCAGGCCCAACGGTCCGACTATGAATTGAAGATCGTGAATAATCTCGACGTATTGAGCGCTCTCTATCGTTTTCAAAATTTGCGCCGGGACGAAAACACGGCCCGCATGAACACCCGCCTGAATCTTATCAAACTGTATGTTGCAGCCGGCAGCGTGGCGCAGGGATCAGGCAGGAAATAAGAGGCAGGAAGAAATATGGAACGCGATCGTGAAGAGCTCAAAAAGCGCAGCAAGGAATTTGCCTTGCGCGTGATGAAACTGGCCGACCTGCACCGCGAAGCCGAGGAATTAACCGCTATATTTTATTCAATCATCCGCTCAGCAAAGCAGAACCCATGAGCACTTATGCTTCTTACCTGACCCCTCTTACTTGATACTTTCTACCTGATCCCTTCTTCATGAACCTTGCCGATATTTCCATTCGACGGCCCGTCTTTGCGTGGATGCTCATGTCCGCGCTCATTATTTTCGGCGCCATCTCATTCGGACGGCTCGGCGTCAGCCTGCTCCCCGACGTGGAAGTCCCGAGCATCTTTGTCCAGCTCGATTGGGCCGGGGCGGCGCCCGAGGTCATGGAAACCGAAATTGTGGACCGGATCGAGCAGGCCCTGGTCAGCGTCTCCGGGATCGACAACCTCAAATCGACCATCCGCCAGGGCAGCGCGCAAGTCGTCCTGGAATTTACCCCGGGCCGGAATGTGGATGCCGCCCTGCTGGAAGTGCAGTCCAACATCTCCCGTGTCCGCCTGCCGCGGGAGATGGAAACCCCGCAGATTTTCAAAGTCAATCCCTCCGACCAGGAAATCATGTGGATCGGCATCAGCAGCGACAAACGCTCCCTGCGCGATCTGACCGTTTATGCCGAACGCTATCTGCGCGACAAATTCCAGGTTCTGCCCGGCGTCGGGCAGTTGATCCTGAGCGGCTTCGCCGAACGCAATCTCCGGATCTGGGTCAACTACGATAAATTGGCCGAATACGAACTGACCATCCTGGACGTGCAAAATGCCCTCCGTACCCAGCATATCGAACAGGCTTCCGGTTATTTTGAAAACAACCGCCAGGAAATCAACGTCCGGATGATGGGGGAAGGGGTGAGCCCCGAGCAGGTCGGCGACATTCTGATCAAACAGCGCGGTGGCGACACGATCCACAACGCGGCCATCCGTATTCGGGACGTGGCGAAAGTCGAGGACGGGCTCAATGATGTCCGCAGCATCTCAAAAATCTACGGCACCCGCGGCGGCGGGATCGGCTTCCGCAAGCAGCGCGGATACAACTCGATTGAAGTGGCCGACACCATCAAGCGCACGATGGCGGAGCTGCAGCCCACCCTTCCGCCTGACGTTAAAGTGGAGATTAATTACGACGAGTCCAGATTCACGCGCGAGGCGGTCAATGAAACCGAATTTACCCTCATTCTCTCCGCCATCCTCACCGCGCTGGTTTGCTGGCTTTTTCTCGGCTCCCTTTCCAGCACATTCAATGTCGTGATGTCGATGCCCACCTCCGTGCTGGGCTCGTTCATCATCCTGTATTTTCTCGGGTTCACGCTGAATATTTTCACCCTGCTCGCACTCTCGCTGGCCATCGGCATCGTGGTGGACGACGCCATCATGGTTTTGGAAAACACCGTCCGCCATTTTGAGATGGGAAAGAGCCGCAGGCAGGCCGCCATCGACGGCGCGCGCGAAATCACCGCGCCGGCAATCGCAACCACCCTTTCGGTCATTGCGGTCTTTCTGCCCATCGCTTTCATGCACGGATTGACCGGCAAGTTTCTTTACCAGTTTGGCATTACCATCTCCGCTGCGGTAGCCTTGTCCCTGGTTGAAGCCACCACGCTTACGCCGATGCGCTGTTCCCAGTTCCTTTCAGTCGGACGCAATCATTTCATCACCCGTAGGACCGACGCCCTCATGTCTTCACTGGCGATCCGCTACCGCAATCTTCTGGTTTATTGCCTCAAACATCGATGGAAAGTCATCGGGCTGCTTTTCGCGTTCTTTGTCCTCTCTCTCTTCATTGCAATGCATATTCCGGGTGAAAACATGCCCGCCCAGGACCAGGGTACCCTGTTTATCAAATACGAAACACCCGTGGGTTCTTCCCTCGCATACACGGAAAACCGGCTGGCCGAAGCCGAAAAAATCATCAAGGCCCGGCCTGAAGTGCGCACCTATTTCCTCGCCGCGGGGAGTTTCATGGGCGAAAGCACCAACTCGGGCATCATGTTCGTGGACCTGAAACCCCGCAAGGAACGCAAGTATTCGCAAATCGAACTCATGAATCTGCTCCGTCCGGAGCTCGCTAAAATTTCGGATCTCAAATCGTATCTGATCGATCTTTCAAAAGGAGGCCTTGACGGAGGACTCGGGTTTCCGGTTACGTTCAGTCTCCAGGGACCCAGCCTCGACGTCCTTAAAAAGGAGTCCGCCCGTTTGATTCAGCAGATGAAAGATCAAAAGCTGGCCACCGACATCCATACCGACTTCAAGGAGGGCCAGCCCGAACTGCGGATTTATGTGGACCGCGAAGCCGCCTCGGCGCGCGGCGTGACGGTACAGGAAATTTCCGATACCGTGTCGGCGGCCATCGGCGGAGTGCGCGAAGGCAAATATACCAATGAAGACCGGCGTTATGATGTCCGGATCCGGTTGGAACCCGAAGAACGGAGCAAAGTCGCTGACCTGCTCAAGTTGACGGTGCGCAATCTCTACGGCGAAATTGTTCCCATCCAGGATGTCATCCGCTATGAAGTGGTGCCGTCCCTCCAGACCATCGCCCGCCACAATCGCGAACGTTCCATCACGATTTACGGCAATCCCTATCCCGGCATTGCCGAGAATGAGGCGCTGGCGCGGGTTGAAAAAATTGCCGCTGATTCCCTGCCGCAAGGCTACCGGCTGTTGCCATCGGAAACGGCCAAAACCAGCAATGAGATGAAACAAGACATGATGTTCGCGCTTGGTCTTGGAATCCTGATCGCTTACATGGTGCTCGCCTCGCAGTTCAACAGCTTCAGCCATCCTTTGCTCATTCTCCTGGCCCTGCCGTTCGCATTGAGCGGGGCCTTTGTCGCCCTCTGGCTTTTTCACCAAACGTTCAACCTCTACAGTTTCATCGGCCTGGTGTTGCTGTTGGGAATCGTGAAGAAAAATTCCATCCTGCTGGTTGAATTCACCCACCAGATCCGGGAACGGGAAAGCCTGGGCGCTGAAGCCGCGTTATTGAAAGCCTGTCCGATCCGTCTGCGCCCGGTGCTCATGACTTCGTTTGCCACCATCGCCGCCGCCATTCCGCCCGCCCTGGCCATCGGACCCGGGGCGGAAAGCCGCGTGCCCATGGCGCTCACGGTTCTGGGCGGCTCGGCTGTGTCCATGCTCGGCACGCTCCTGATTGTGCCCTGCGCGTACAGTTTGGTGGAAGGCTTGAAAGCGTGGCTGCAACATAAATTTCAACCCGAACACAAGGTCTGATCCGGCTGTGTGGAACCCGTTTGTTGAGCGGCCTTGGGGTGGACTTTTAGGGCCGGTTCCATATAATCCGGCCATGCTGACGCTCCTGATTCTGGTACTGTTTCCATTCGTGATATGGCAGGCCTATAAAAAGCTCCGCCTCTCAAAAGCCAGCGCCACATGGCCGACTGCGCCCGGTGTGGTGACCGCGGCTGAGCGCACAAAACTCGCATGGCGCACCCAGCCGCGCGTTTCGTTCAGCTACGAGGTCGCCGGAAAGGCCTACAACTCCAGCAAGGTTTCGTTTGCCGACGTGGTGCCCGCACGCGAAACCGAACCGACGCTCAGCCGTTACCAGCCTAAACAGCAAGTTGTTGTACACTACCAGCCCGAAGATCCCGGACTGGCCGTTCTGGAGCCGGGTCCGAACCGTTATGTGAGCGCCGCGTTCCGCAATTACATCATCTGGTTTGTCCTCCTCATTTTCTTCAACGTCCTCTACATCGGCCTCACCGTCTGGCAACACACCCAGGACATGCAAAAGCAACCTGTGCATACTTACGACGATGTTGCCAAGGCCGACCCGCAGCTTGGCAACCGTCTCCTGCGCGAAGCGGCGGAAAAAGGCGATGCAAAGGACCAGGTTTATGTGGCCATCTGGTATCTGACCGGAAAGGAAGGTTATCCGAAGAACCCGGCTGAAGCCGCAAAATGGTTTCGTAAAGCCGCCGATCAGGGCGACGCCGAAGCGCAAAACTGGCTGGCGGTGCTTTACAACAGCGGCAACGGCGTGGAAAAGAATACAACACTCGCGTTTGAGTGGCTGAACAAAGCGGGCGCCCAGGGCGAACCGCACGCCTGTTACAGCCTCGGCTACGCCAGCGAAAAAGGCATCGGCGGAACGCCGCAGGACACGCAGAAAGCCATCGAATGGTACCGCAAGGCGGGCAACGAACCCCACTCAAAAGCCGCTCTCGCCCGACTGCACGCCGATCCATAAACATGAAAAAAATCATTACGATTATTCTCACTCTTTCCGCTTGCGCCAACCTGGCATCTGCAGCGGATCAACCCGCGCGCAAACTTGCGTTCGAACGAGATGATGCGATCTGGATATCCAACATCGACGGCGCCGCGCCCAAGAAAATCGCCGACGGCCAGTCGCCCGAGCTTTCCCCCGACGGCACCCGCCTCGCCTACAACACCGTGCAGGCAATCGGCCAGCCAGCCCATCGCCAGATTGCCGTTATCGATCTCGCCACCGGCAAGACCACTCTTCTCAAGGACATCCCGAGCGACAACTGCATGGAGGCGCGCTGGTCGCCCGACGGCAAACGCTTGCTCTTCGATTATTACACCGATAACGAGCGGCGCATCGGTCTCGTAAATGCCGATGGCAGCGGGTTTCGCTACGTCCAGCAATCCGAACCGAAGCACCAGAGTTATTGGGCGGCGGCGTGGGCGGCTGACGGCCAGTCGTTTTTTGCCGAGGACATGGCAAATCTCTACCGTCTCGATCTCAACGCCAAGGTACTGAAAAAATGGGCTATTAATAAACTCGTCCCGCAGGGCGGCATGAGCGGCGAAGTGCGCCTCGACGCCTCGCCCGACGGCAAGACGTTGTTGATGGACGTCGAAATGGATGAGAAGGAACGCAAGGATTGGGATGGCCCGCCGCCTTCGATCTGGACGCTGGATCTTGCAACAGAAAAAGCCACACGCCTGACGCCCAAAACGCTCTACGCTTGGGATTGCCATTGGCTTGACGCGCCGAACTCGATCCTGTTTATCAGCCAGGGCCCCGGTGAGGAAAAAACGTCGATCTACCGGATGTCCACAACAGGACAGGGGAAAGACAAACAGTTGCTCATCGAAAACGCCCGAGGCCCCGGCGCGTCGAGATAAAGCACCTGCGTTTTTGGCATTGCGGATCGCGATTTTGGAGTGCGGTGGCAAGCCCGGAGGGCGCAACACCGCTTTGCCTCCGATTCAAAATGGGACGACACAGCGGTCGTCCCTCCATGCCCTACACCCTCAACACAGCAGCACTTCACGCACGGTCTGCCGGAATTCCTCGGCGGCAAACGGTTTGTGCAAGACCGCCCTCGCGCCGAGGCCGCTGGCAATTTCCAGCATGCCCGCGCCTGACAACCCCATGCCTCCGGCCGAAATCGCAATAATCCGGGTCTGCGGGCAAAATTCAATGGCCTTCTCGATTGTCTCGATGCCGTCCATCTCCGGCATGAAAATATCCGTGATGATCAGGTCAAAATCATTTTCTTTCTTCAATAGATCCAGAGCCTCGCGCCCGTTTGAAACCCCGACAAGCTGGTGATTCAGTTCCGCCAGCATCATTTCAATCTGCGCCCGCGCCGATATGCTGTCTTCCACAATCAAAATCTTGCTCATAAAATTCGGATTCACCCGACGCGCGCGCCCCGCTCACGCCGCAATTTCCCCGTCCCTTTCATCCATCCGGCTGCTGATCTCAAGAAGCAGCGATATCGCATCACCCTTGATGGTGTGCGCCCTGGACTCGCGCCCGTAAAAAAAGCTGAAATAACCGTCGGGACATAGCATCAACTGCGTCAGAACCTTCCCGCCCGAGTCATTGCCGCTTTCCGCATGCACGATTTTGCCCTTCATAAAGTAAATGCCTCCGAGGCGTTTCCGGGCTTTATCCACAAGCTGAAGCTCGCCGGTCTTGCCGGATTGCACCAGCAACTGCGCCAGTTCGAGAAGGCTGAGGTCGCCAATCCTCCCCTGGAAAGGAGACTCCGACGCATAAATGTTTGTGCCTGGAAAAACCTCGGAATTTTTTTCCTCGAGCTGCGCCGCGTATTTCACGATGGTTTCCAGCTTGGACAACAACCCGCCCAACGAGGATTCTCTTTGAACCAGAGTGCTCATCATCTGTTCCGCCACCGCTCCTTTTCCTGCCAACTTGAGGCGGATCAACTCCAGATAACCCGCGCGCTCCTCGCGGTGCCGGGAGGTCTGTTGAATCGCGGAATGAAGGGCGGCCAGAAATGATTTGCGGCGGAGCGGCTTTTCCTGAAAATCGCAGACACCGGCCCTGAGCCCCAGCTTCACAACCTGCTTGCTGTCATGGGCGGTTAACAAAAGCACCTGCAGGGCATGCTCGCGGCTTTTGATCCAGCGCGCCAGATCCACACCCGTGCCGCCGGGCATATTGTAGTCGGTGACCACGCAATCATAATGGGAAAGGCCGTTCTGTTCGAGCAGGTCCAAAGCGGGCTTGTAGTCCTCGGCCGTTTCCACGTCGATGCCTCCGCTGTCCAGTATGTCGCGGATGATTTCACAAAGGACGGAATCGTCGTCCACGACCAGCACGCGGGGCTGGCGTTCTCCAGCGGGTTGGGATGCGGAGGCCTGCGGTTTGTGCGTTCCGTGGCCGCCCTTGTTCTGCGCGGGGATATTTTGATGGCCAAAGACATGGAGCGCGGGGCGCCATTCTTCCATGCCCTGGATCCAATAAAACGCATCGCGGCTCAGGCGGCCCTTGCTCCAAATGATACGGGCCTCAAAAAACGGGATGGGGCCGGTTTGTACCCCGTCATCATAGAGAAAAACCGGTTCTTCCTCGTTAATAGATCGGAATCCCATGTCAGTTGCCCCCGCTGTTTAAAAGTTTATGGCCTGCTTCCTTAAATGCGTCGCGCGCCTCGGGCAGCAATTCCCAAACTCCGCTCAAATTCCCGAGCCGCGCCCGGGCATCCATCTCACGCGCTATGTCGTAGAGCTTGTGCGCGCGGAAATTGCCCGCTGTTCCCTTGATGGTATGCGTGATGAGGGCCACCCGTTCCGCATCCGTCTCCGCGAGGGCCATGCTGAGATCATTCAGGCGCCCGCCGGTTTCAGTGATAAACAGTTGTACCAGCCGGGCCGGAAAATAGGGCTCGTCCTCTGCGCTCTTGTCTGCAGCCACATGTGCCGGAACCGTTGTCGTGGCTGGTATCGGAGGCAAAACCGGAATTGCCGGCGCCAAAGTCTCCGCTGGCAAAGTGGGCTCAGGCCCATTTTGAGGAGCATTCCGCAAAATTTCATGGCAGCGTCCCAGCGCGCGCAGCAAATCCCGTTCTTCAAACGGTTTCCCCACATAATCGTTCATGCCCGATTGCAGGCAGCGCTCGCGGTCTCCCGGCATTGCATTGGCCGTCATGGCAATAATGAAAATATCGCGGTTTAAGACCGGCGTCCCGGCCTGCCGGATGAAACGGGTGGCTTCATAGCCGTCCATCTCCGGCATCTGGCAATCCATCAGGACGCAATCGTAGGCGCGGGTTTGCAATTTCTCGATTCCCAGCCGCCCGTTCTCCGCCACATCGACCTTGTGTCCCCAGCTTTCGAGCAGAATAACTGCCACCTCGCGGTTCACCTCGCTGTCTTCCACTAACAATACAGAAAGCGGCGGCACATCCTCAGAAGGTTCGGGAGCGGGAGGCGGAAGTATTTTTGGCCCGGCATCCAATCCCGCCCCGGTCTTGGGCAGTTCCAATTCAAACCAGAACGTCGAGCCTTTGCCCGGTTCGCTTTGCAGCCCGATCCGGCCCTCCAGCAACTGCACGATTTTTTTGGAGATCGCCAGCCCGAGCCCGGTTCCGCCGTAACGCCGGTTGGTCGAGCTGTCGGCCTGCTCGAATGCCCCAAACAACCGCGCCTGGGCTTCCTTTGGAATGCCGATGCCGGTGTCCATGACCGAAACCCGCAACCGTGTGTGCGTGGCCGTTTCCGAGACATTCTCAACACGAATGACAACTCTTCCGGCTTCGGTGAATTTAATGGCATTGGCCGCCAAATTCAAAATCACCTGCCGGATGCGCGTTGGGTCGGAGACGGCCCGTGTGCAGACTCCGGGATCGATCCAGCTCGTGAAATCGATTTTTTTCTCGCGAGCGCGCTCTGAAAGCAGCTCCACAACCTCCCGCACCACATCCGCCAGATCAAATTCAACCGATTCGAACGTCATCTTGCCCGCTTCAATCTTTGAAAAATCCAGGATGTCATTCAGGATCGTGAGCAGCGCGCCTGCGGAATTCTGAATCGTGCCGGAATAACGGCGCTGGTCTGCATCCAGCGAGGTGCGCATCAGGATTTTGATCATCCCGAGGATGCCGTTGAGCGGCGTGCGGATTTCATGGCTCATATTGGCCAGGAAGGCGGATTTGGAATCGGCGGCGCGGTTTGCCTCATCGCGCGCAAGCGCCAACTCGCGGTTGTTTTCGTTCAGCTCCGCGGCCATGGCCTGCATGGCCTCCAACTGCATATGGATAATCCGGTGCTGAAGCAACGTCAGCGTACGCGCCCCGATCAATCCCAGATAGCTGCCGTTTTCATCCGTCAAAATAATGTCGTCGAAGAAGTTTTCCCGGCGCGACATGACCCGGTTCAGGACCTGCTGCACCGGCATGCCGCGAACGACAATCAGGTGGTCGGAACGCAGGTGGCGCAGGACCGAACTTTTTGCATAAACGGCAAACCCAAGGCCGCCCCGCATGCTCAAAATGCGGCTGACCCGCCGTTCCGAACAAAGTCCCACAATCCGTTCATCATCCAACACGGCCGCAAATTTCACCTCTTCGTTATGGCGGAAATAGTTCTGAACCTGCTCCAGGTTGTAAGAGGCCGGAATCGACGCCGTGGCGTCGATCAGGCGGACCCAGTCCGCTTTTTCGCCGTCCGCAAAACGTTCGGCGAAAGCCGACTCCCCTTCTTCATCCATCGACAATGCGGTGGGAGTTCGGAGGGATTGCTCTTGCTCCAGAAAGTCCAGCGCCTCCGGGGCGCGAGGACCGGCTGCTATTTCTTCTTCCAATGTAACCGCGCTAATCATGGTATTCGGGTAAGTAACAATGTTGCCCGGCAGTATCCCGCTACAATTGTTCCGTTTCAGCGAATTATTTGTGACATTTCGGCTGAAAACAAAAATAGAGGCTGCCTGTAAGCTTTATTGCGCGTGGTCCTTTAAATGGGACGACACAGGGTTCATCCATCTATCTTTCATCGCGCAGCGTATGGGTTGCCTTGCAACGCCGGGCTTGAAGTCAAACCGCTCAACCGGTAGGATAAAACATCATGAGCACTGCTGAAATCATGGCCGAATTGCCCAAACTTCCTCCCAAGGAGGTGGAGTCGATTTACTTCCGGGCTGCCGCACTCCTTGATACTTCGTCCCTGAAAGAAACCCCAGAGCTGCTTGCCGCTTTGGACGAGGCCGAAGCTTCCTATCGAGCCGAAGGAAGTGTCAGCGCGGACGAAATGCGCCGAATGGTGGCCTCGTGGAACACTTCCAAGTAAAGTTTACAAAAACCGCTCGGCGCGACCTGGAACAAATCCGGGCATACATTGCTGAAGCCAGCGCGGATGAGTGGACGGCGGATCGCTTCTGCGGACGGTTGCTCGATACCGCTCTTTCGCTTGATGTGACACCTGATCGGGGTGCGAAGCTTCATACTCGACCCGATACGCGCTTTCTGGTCTTGCGGCCTTACTTGGTCTTTTACCGCATCCTGGAAGAGGAAAATATCGTCTTGGTGCTGCGGTTCTGGCATGGAGCCCAACATCCCAAACGTCTCCGTCTGAAATAACTTCAACAAACCAGCACTTCCCGCACGGTCTGCCTGAGTGCTTCCCGTAAAGATGACAATAACGCGGGGCGCCAGCCAAATCCCCTCTCGATTTGCCCCAACAACTGCTGTAGGCTGGCAATCTTCATGAAATCTCCGCCTCCCGCTCTGAAGCAGATATCCGGCCCTCTCTGCGAACAAGGTCTTTTGGGCAACCACCTGCTCCTCTCCCTCAAAAAGCACGGGCGCGCCTACCGTAAAAAACTCAAACGCTGCCGGGATGGTTTTTCAAAAAAGTCCGTGCATGAACTGCGGGTGGAAACCCGCCGCTTGCTGGCTTTGCTGGACCTTTTGAACAAGATGGGTTCCCAAATCAGCCTGCCGCAGAGAACCCGGGCCCCGTTGAAAAAGCGCTTTGATACGCTCAGTTCGTTGCGGGACGCCCAGGTGCAGTCGGATTACGTGGGGAAAATGTTGGTTCGCCGTCCGGAACTCCGCGCTTTCCACGAGTTTCTGCAACGGCGCGCGCTTCGACTGGCCCGTTCCGCTGTCAGTACATTGAAAAAAGGCAAGATGTCCGAACTGGAAAACGGCATCGCAGACCTGAAACAAAAGCTCGCAAAACAATTTTCCGATCCGGACGCGGAGGCCCGCTGTTACACAGGCGTCCAGCAGGTTTTGATCCAGGCGCGGGACAAAGTCCTGGAACTCCGGCGGCAAAGTGTCGGCGATGCATCCCTGATCCATCGCGGCCGCATCGCGCTTAAAAAATTCCGCTACCTGCTGGAAGCCCTGCAACCGGTACTCTCCGGCATCGGCCCCCGGGAACTCAAAGCCATGCGGGAAGAGCAGGCTTTGGTTGGTAACATCCAGGATGCCGAAGTGCTGACAGCCTGTATCAATAAATGGGTGTCCAAGAAAAAGTTGAAAAAGGCGCCGCTGCTATCTCTGCGCAAAACCCTGGTTCGCCGCCGCTCGACACTATTGCGAGCCCATCTCAAGAAGCTGGCGGAACCACCCGATTGGAATTTGCCGGACGGATTTGAAATTAACCTCAAATCTGCCTTGCCCGCTTCTTCATCCGCTTCGTAGAATGAAATTTATGACCAAACAGGAATCCATCCATCGACTGCTCAATCCCGGCGTTGTCGCTGTCATCCGCGCCGACTCTTCCGAACAACTTTTGGACATCTGCAGGGCCCTGGCAGACGGCGGTGTTACAGGGATGGAAATCACCATGACCACGCCCAACGCCCTGGACGCCATCCGGGAAACCACCCGCACGCTTGGCGACAAAATTTACATGGGCGTCGGCAGCGTTCTGGACCCCGAGACCGCGCGGCTGGCCATTCTGGCCGGGGCGGAATTTGTGGTCACCCCGATTTTCAAACCCGAGATCATCCGCCTTTGCAATCGCTACTCGAAACCCATCGTTTGCGGCGCCTACACACCGACCGAGGCCTTGAATGCGTATGAGAGCGGGGCGGACTTTGTAAAAATTTTTCCGGCCGACGGTCTCGGACCGAATTACATCAAAGCCCTGAAAGCGCCGATGCCGCACTTGCAGGTCATCCCCACCGGCGGTGTGGACGTGAACACCTGCTCTGACTTTATCAAGGCGGGCTGCGCGGCGGTTGCGGCCGGCAGCAGTCTGGTCAAAAAAGAGTTCATTCAGAAAAAGGATTGGAAGGCGCTCAGTGAGCTCGCGGCCCAATTCGTCGCCAACGTCGCCAAAGCCCGAGCCGCTGATCCAGCCAGGAAATAAGACTTAACGCAAAGTCGCAATGCGCCTGTGGCGCACGCCAAGGCGCGGAAAACCTGGCCTCAGAACGCGGAGACGGGCGAAAGGATTCAAAATTCCGAATTTAAACTTCCACCTTCAACCTCTATCCCCCTGACAAGGGGGAAGTAAAGGGGGTTTGTGTTGCCCGCGAAACACGCGGAAATCTGAAGGCTGAAAGCCGAACGCCCGCAGGCTTTAAACTTTAAACTTTAGATTTATAACTCTGATACTACTCAGCGCGGCAGCGTGAAATAAAACGTGGCGCCTTCATCGACCTTGCCTTCGGCCCAGGTGCGCCCTCCATGGCGCGTGATGATGCGCAGCACATTGGCCAGCCCGATGCCCGTGCCATCAAATTCCTCCTTGCGGTGCAGCCGCTGGAAAACGCCGAATAATCTGTCCGCATGCTTCATGTCAAAGCCCACGCCATTATCGCGCACAAAAATCACCGTTTCCCGCTCCTCAATTCTGCAACCGATTTCGATTTCAGCCGGGTTGCGCGGGCGGGTGTATTTAATGGCGTTGGACAGAAGATTGCTGAAGACCTGTTGGAGCAGGGAAGGGTCCGCCTGCACCAGGGGGAGGGGACCTTTCTTCCATACAATATTCCGCCCTTCGATTTCCGGCTGCAGCCTCTGTATTACTGTTTCCAGCAAATCCTGAAGGTTGATCTGGGTGCATCGCATTTCGGAACGGCCCATTCGGGAAAAATTGAGCAGGTCGTCGATAAGACGGTTCATCTCCCTGGCTGAGTTGGCGATGAGATTCAAATAGCGCTTGTCGCTTTCTGAAAGCGAGGGGCCGATGGTGTCGTCCAGCATCTCAACAAAGCCTTCGATATGGCGGACAGGCGTGCGCAAATCGTGCGAAACAGAATAGGAAAAAGCCTCCAGTTCCCGATTGGCCGCTTCCAATTCAGCCGTGCGCTCGCGCACACGTTGTTCCAGGGCGGCGTTTTCCAGGCGCAAACGCCGGACCGTGAGCGCGCGGTCCAGCACGGGGAGGATGGCGCTTAATTTGAACGGCTTGAGAATATAATCAAGCGCGCCCGATTTCATCGCCTCCACCGCCGTTGTAATTGTTCCTTCTCCGGTCATGATGATCCCGACCAGATTGGAGTCCTTTCGGCGGGCGGCCTGCAGCAGCGAGATGCCGTCCATTTCCGACATCATCAAATCCGTCAAAAGCAGGTCAAATTTTGTCCCCTCCATCGCGCTCAGGGCCGCGGTGGCCGAGGAAAAACCGGTTGTTTCGTACCCGCGGTCTTTCAGCGTGTTGCACAACGCTTTCATTTGAGCGATCTCGTCGTCAACGATCAGAATCTTCGCCAAAGAAATGTCAGCCATAAAAAATCACGCTTTTGTTCGCGCCAGACACTCGGCCAGAGCTTCGCGCAATTCGCGCAACTTGGGAGGCTTGTTCAGGACACGGTCAACATGCGGCGGTATGTCGCCTTCTGCAGCCAATCGTTGTCCCCAACCGGTCAAAAGAATGACAGGCGTTAATGGGGAAATGCCCTTTATGGCCGCGGCAACCTGCCGTCCGTCCACATAAGGCATCCCGAGATCTGTAATGATGGCCGAGAACGGTTCCTGTGCTTCCCATGCCTTGCGGAACGCCTCAATGCCCTCCCGCCCTCCATTTGCAGTTACAATGACATGGCCGTCCATCTCAAGAGTATCGCGCAGCGACTTGATAATCAGCGGATCATCATCGGTGATGAGCAGGCGGAGTCTCGACGGCATCGTAAAGCCTGAAGAACTCGGGCTCGATTCGCCTGCGGGAGTTTCCGGCACCGAGAAGACAAGCCGGATCGTTGTTCCTTTTCCAATCACACTGTCAATTTCGATTTCGGCATTATGCCGACGGACAATGCCATGCACCATCGCAAGGCCGAGGCCGGTGCCACGCTCTCCTTTCGTCGTAAAAAACGGCTCAAAGCAGCGGCGGCGCGTGTCCTCGTCCATTCCCATGCCGGTGTCGCTGACTTCCACATGGACTTGCCGTGGCGCTGGATCCGCTGTGCCGGATTTTCCGGGTTCGGAAATTTTTGTCCGCAAGGTCAGAGTGCCGCCTTCGGGCATGGCATCGACAGCATTGAAGACAAGATTGACGAGCGCTTCACGAATCTCGCTCTCGACTCCCAGAATGGCCGGTAATTCCGCCGCCAGTTCCGTTTCCATTTTGATGAAATGTCCGCGCTGTTGCGGCATGTCGCTCCAGCGGGCGCGTGAAAGATCGATGACTTGTTGCATGAGGCGGTTCAACTGGACTGGCAGAAGAACCAACTGCGGTTCGCGCTGGCGGTAAAATTCCTTCATGCGCGAAACGGTCTGTGCGACATCGTCAATCGCATGCTGGATGGTGCCCAGGTAGTCGCGCGTACGGGCGCTCAAACCCGGCTCCGCTTCAAGCAGGGATTCGGTGTAAAGCGCGATGGGCGAAATGGCGTTGTTGATGTCGTGCGCGATGCCGCTCGCCATCTGTCCCAGCGCGCGCAAACGTTCCTGCTGCATCACGGCCTGTTGTGTTTGTCGCAAATCGTCATAAGCCTGGTGCAATGCCTCGTACAGTTGCGTCTGATGCGCGGCCAGGGCCACATGCTCGCTCATCTGCCGTAAAAATTCGCATTCGCCGCTGCTGAAGCCATTGGGTTGGCGGCGCGCCGTAATGAGTACGCCGAAAACCCTGCTTTCCACCAAAAGAGGCGCAGCGACAAGGGAGCGCAGCCCGCCGCCCGCAAGGCGTTGTGGGAATGGAAACTTGGAATTGCTGATATCCGGCTCGTAAACCAACTCTCCGCGCACACAGCGGGAAAGGCCGTTTTTATCGATATCCACGCTGGAGGATTTGGTCAGTGCCAGCTCCAACGCCAACGCTTCACTGCGAATGCCGACGCTTGTGACGGTCAAAGTTTTGGAGCCCTGCTCGTAGAGGCAAACGCACCCGAAATCGAGCGGCAAATCCTCCTCCAGGGTGCGGACGACCACCTGAAAGATGCTTTGCAAATCCTGCCGCTCGCTGATGGCGCGGGTGGTGCGGTGCAACAATTCAAGCCGCGTGAGCTGGGATTGCACCCGCTCCTCGGCGCCCTTTCGTTCCGCAATTTCCTGCCGCAAGGATTCATTCGCGGCCAGCAGGGCTTTATCGCGATCTTCGATGCTGGCCAGCAATTGATTGAAGGCGCCGGTGAGCTGCCCGGTTTCATCCCGGCCCTGTGCGGGTACACGGACCGTATAGTCCTTGTCTTCCGCAATGCGCTTCAACGTTTCAGCCAGGATGAGGATGGGCCGTGAAATGGGCCGTTGGAAGCGAGAGGAAAGCGCAAGAGCTACAAATACGGAACCGGTCAAAACCACCGCGGCAATCCCCAGGAACACATTGAGCTGACCATACATTTCCTCCAGGCCGGTTTGGATGTAAATCGTGCCGATGCGTTTCTCATTTAAAAAAACGGGGTGAAAGACAATCAGGCTGCCTCGTTCGAAGCGATACCCGTCGCCGGAAGGGCGGACCGGAAAATCGATTTTTTTTCCCGCCCGGGTGTATTGGGCAAACAAATTTCCTTTCTCATCATAAAGACATGCGGATGCAACGCTGGATTTGACCTGCAGCGCCTGCAGGGTTTCCTGCGCCGCATTCTCATCCTGAAAAGCCAGGGCGGCCTGGGTGTTTTTTGCCAGCACATCGGCCAATACCGTGGTACCGCGCACCATTCCTCCGCGAAAGTTGACGAATTGATAGGCAGCCAGCACGCCGCACGCAAGCAGGAGCGCCGCCGAGCAGGTCAGTAAAATGGCCAGCGTCAGCTTTCGGCGAATGGGCAGATCCCGCAGCCAGTTCATGTTAGTTGCCCCCCTCAACGACTTTGCCCAGGCTTAACAATTGTGAGCTGATCCTCAATCCCCTGCGCTGGGCGGCTTCAGGGTTGATGCTGAAACGCACCTTGCCCTCTTGAAGGTACAAATTGATGGCGCCTCCGCTTTGCGCAAACCCGCCGATCTCGCTCACCATGAGGATGGGTCTGGCATCCAGACTGGATAGGATTTGGCCCACATGGCCATCTTCCGACTTGCTGATGAAAAGGAGCTGGCAGTCTTTCAAATCCTCCACCCTTTGGGAGCGAATGATCGCCAACCTGTGATTATCGATGGATTCGCCCTGGATTATTTTTTCCAGCGCCCCCTCGAAGGGGTCGTCCCCCAGGACGCCGATGTAAAAGGGCGTGTCGCTAGTCGCAAAAGATGAGGTCGGCCATTTGACAAACTGCGCGAAGTTGTAGAGGAATGCCGCCTTGAGCTGGTATTCCTTCGACTGCGCTTCAGCGCGGCCCATGCCGAATGTGCTGATACATAGGATGAAAATCAACAGACCCCAAAACCGCCTTTGCCGTTCAAGGAATGGCCGTGGAAATAAACAGGATTTCATCCGCCCGAACAGCGAATGTCGTGTTGTGCGACTTAAAAATGCCATGAGATCTTTCCATAGACGCTGCGTTCAATTTGCACTTGCGTCGGGCTTGGGAATCCATACTCAGCATGCTGATCGTGCAAAAGATTTTGTCCGACAATGGAAATCTCAAGGTCCTTGGTTGGATGCCACGCCAGGCGTGCTTCGAGCTCAAAATAGTCCGGTACACCCCCGGGGTTGGGGCCGTTATTGATCGTCAACCTGTCCACCCAGCGTAATCCGGCGTCCAACTCGATGTTTTGCGGCAGATCCATCGAGGAACGGAATGAAAATTGATTCTGGGGGTCCGCGGTCTCGTTAAGTCCGTGCGTAAAATCGACTTGTCCCGGTTTGACGTGGACATGTTCCTTGAGAAAATCATAGCCCGCGTGCAAACGCCACCAGTCGAGCATTTGATAATCGGCGCTAACCTCAACTCCGTACGTCTCGGCTTCAAGGTTGTTGTGCAAATAAATGGGTAAATTGAACGGGGCGGTTGCAGTTGTGCTCCGGATATCGTCATAGTCATTGTAATACGTTGAAATAGAACCTGAAATCCTGTCCGCGAGCTGGGCGCGATATCCCAATTCATAGGCAATCAATGTTTCCGAAGTAAACGCCGTCGTGCCGCTCAGAATGCTCCCCGGCAGGGGCGACGGCAGGCCCGTGGGTTGCGCCGAATCATGGTCGATCCGCGAGGGTGTCCGCACCGCGCGTGAAATTGCACCCCAAATCATCTGTTTCGGTGTAATGTTCCACTGCAAACGTCCGCTGGGTTGGAATTCAAATCCGGTATAATCGTTGTGCTCCAGCTTCGTTCCCAGAGTCAGGAACAAATCGTCCAGAAGTTTGATCTCGTCCTGCACAAAACAACTCCAGAGATTTTGTTCCAGTGGAGCTGGGTAAAAGGCCAGCGTCGGGGCATTATTATTCTGGTCGTGCGTGAAGCGGTAACCCGCGCCCCAGGTGATTTTGTTGCGGTCACCCACGGCAAAGCGGTGTTGAAAATTCGCATCGTAGGTATCGAGGCTGTCTGAAAAATTGCCGCCCGGCTCGAACGTGGTGCCCAGAAAAATGGACGGGCTGGTCGGCTTGGATAGGTTCGTCCGGTCATAGTACAATTGCAGGCTCATGTCCGAATCAGGCGAAAAGGTGTGGGACCAGCGGCCAATGACATTCTCGCCGCTCTCAACATTCGTTCCCGGTGTTGGTACGGTCCCGGAGGCGCCGTTGTAGTAATCGCCCTGCAATGTGAACTTGTCGTCCGACGTGCCGGCCGTATCGAGGCGGAATCCCCCGCGTCCCTCGCTCCAATCGTCCGTGGCGGTGGCGCCATTGGTGAAAACTTCATTATTCCGGTCGAAATACGTACCGTACACCCGGAAATAAACGTCGGGAGCCAGCTTGCCGCCATAACGAACCGCTGTGAAATCCTCCAATTCTGTTCCCGCGCCGGCTTCCGCATACCAGCCTTGCGTGTCCTGTGCGCTTTTGGAGATTACGTTAATGACTCCGTTGACCGCGTTTGCTCCCCAGAGCGTCCCGCCCGGCCCGCTGATCACCTCGATCCGGTCCAGGTCTTCCAGCATCACATTTTGCACGTCCCAAAAAACTCCCGAAAACAGCGGCGAATAAACCGTCCGCCCATCGATCAAGACCAGAAGCTTGTTGGAAAGATTCGCATTGAATCCACGGGCGCTGATATTCCAGTCATGCGCATTGTCCTGCGCCACCTCCAGGTTGTCTGCCAGTCGCAGTGCCTCCGGCAGGCTCGATGCGCCCGAACGGCGGATTTGGTCGTTGGTGATGATCTGGATCGCCGCCGGCGCCCGGCCAAACGGTTCGGGCTCCTTGGACACGGAGGTGACTTCCTGGTTCATCAACTCCTCCAAACTCATCTTTTTAAAAACCTCCGGCCCTTCCCATCGGGCGGGGGCTTTTGATGGATTGTCTGCGGTCGGAACCAGATCAACTGATGTTGTTGACGTTGCCGGGTCCGGTGGATTCTCCTGGGCATGCAGCAGATCCGCCAGAGTCAGGCCAAGGGCAAAACAACTCCATCGAATAAATATTCCAACTCTGGTCCATTGCCTTGATCGACACGCTTGATTCATCGATAGGCAATGCATCAGGACCCCCTTATTGGATTCGGAGTTTGAACGACGGGAAAAAACCCGCGGGTTTGGAGGCTATTTCAAGGCCGGAAAAACGGAGCTTTGAAATGAACCTAATATAGGGGAGATGATTCCGTTTCAAAGTCATAAACAATTCTAATCCAGCAATATTTAAAACTTATTACTCCCGCCTTTCTTACAGGTATTGCCTATTAGAGGTCAAACCAAAAGGCGAAGGGGGGGGACTGAAGTTTTAAGTTTGTAAGTCTTAAGTTATAAGCAGCTCTCAGCCGCCAGCTTACGGCACTCAGCAATCCCCTCTAATCTAAAGGGGCGGAAAGTGAGCTTTAGCGAACGCTTCGGGGCGAGTGGTCATTCCACTCGCGAAGTCTATGTCTATCAGAGTTCCTTCTGCCTCTATCCCCCTGACAAGGGGGAAGTAAAGGGGGTTTGTGTTTAACTACGAACCAGGAACGTCTTCACGTCTTGGCGTTAAACCTCGATAGTCTTGCGCCGTCAACGCACAACCCGCGCGCTGCCGCCTGACATCAATTTCTCAACCTCTTTCAACGTCGCCATCGACGTGTCGCCCGGCGTCGTCATCGCCAGCGCCCCGTGCGCCGCGCCGTAGTTCACTGCTTTTGCCGGATCTCCCGACGTGAGAAAACCGTAGATCAACCCTGACGCAAAGCTGTCGCCACCGCCGACCCGGTCGTAAATTTCCAGATCGGGCCTGTAGATCGATTCGTAAAAGTTTCCATCATGCCAGCAGATGGCACCCCAGGAATTGACCGTTGCCGATTTCACCGTGCGCAACGTGGTCGCGGTGGCTCTGAAGTTGGGGAATTCCTTCACTGCCTGCTCGATCATTTTTCTGAAACTGTCGATTTCGATTTTGGAAATGTTTTCGTCGAGACCCTCCACATGCAAACCGAGGCAGGCCGTAAAATCCTCCTCGTTCCCGATCATGACATCCACATAACGCGCGATCTCACGGTTCACTTCCTGGGCGCGTTTCTGGCCGCCGATGGATTTCCAAAGCGAGGGCCGGTAGTTCAAATCATAGGACACAATCGTGCCATGCTTTTTGGCTGCTTTGACGGATTCCAGCACCAGGTCGGGTGTGGTATCCGAAAGCGCGGCGAAAATGCCGCCGGTATGAAACCAGCGCGCGCCCAGTTTGCCGAAAAGATGCTCCCAATCGATGTCTCCCGGCTTCAGCTTGGATGCGGCGCTGTTGCCGCGGTCCGAAACGCCGACCGCGCCGCGTATGCCATAACCGCGCTCCGTGAAATTCAGGCCGTTTCGCACACTGCGCCCCACGCCGTCGTCGGGCACCCACTTGATGAAATCTGTATCGACGCCGCCCTGCAGGATGAAATCCTCGATCAAATGGCCGACTTCATTGTCCACAAACGAAGTCACCACGGCGGTTTTCAGGCCGAAACATTTGCGCAGTCCGCGCGCCACATTGTATTCGCCGCCGCCTTCCCAGGCTTTGAAGGAACGGGCGGTCCGGATGCGTCCGTCGCCCGGGTCCAGGCGGAGCATGACCTCGCCCAGTGAAATTTCATCGTACCTGCAGGTCCCGGCGTCTCTTAATTTCAGTGCCATGAATTGAACTTTCTACGTCCTGTTAAATCTATGTGGATGTGGTTTTAGGCCGGTCATCATAATTGGGGGGGGTATAAATTGCAAGAATTCGGGTACCAACAGCAAATCGTCTGAGACAAATTCTGAATCCTTCATTCCACATTTTGTATTTAGGGGGTTGACCTCATTCGCAAAACAATTACCATCTGTTTACACGACTGCAAAATTGCGATTTGTGGATTGTATAACATAATCATAATCAATGACTTGGATCCATATGACTAAACAAACTTTATGCCTTTGCGCGACTCTCCTAATCAGCAGCGTTGCCCTGGCCGATACCGGCACGACAACCGTCCCGGGCAAAGATCTCGGCAAAACCATCGACAAGGTGAACTATGTCGAGACGGATGTTCCCGGCGTCAGGCTGAATGGTTATGTGGATGTGGGTTACACCTATAATTTCATCGGTGCCGGCAGTCAGGTCACAAACCGCTTTTCACAGGATTCCCACTCAGCGGGGGATTTTAACGTCAATGCAGTTAAACTGACTCTCGAAAAACCCCTGAGCGACAAGAATGAACTCCAGGCCGGTTTCCGCGTGGATGCCATGCTCGGTGAAGATGCCGCAGCCGATGCCAACGATAACTACAGCACGGCCTTGCTGCAGGGTCTCAACGGCGACGGCACCCAAGGCCATGCCAGCAGCTTTTTTGTCGAACAGGCCTATGTCACGATCCGCGTTCCCTATGGCAATGGCATCGACTTCAAAGTCGGAAAACAAGTCTCATGGCTCGGCTATGAAGCCGTCGAGCGCCCCTCCAACCTCAATATTACCTACGGCAATCTTTTCCAGAACATGACCCCGCTTTCCGGCACGGGCGTGTCGGCGGAATACAAGTTTTGCGACATCGTGGACGCAGGCCTGAAGGTCACAAACGGCTGGGATGCCGACACCAATGGCGGTCAAAGCTTTGATATCGGAACTCCTGTCAACGACGGCTACGCAATTGAAGCCAAATTGAACATCAAGAACAAGGCGGGCAATGCCAACATCCAGCAGTCCGTTTTCTACACCTGGGATTCTTCCTACCTGATTACCAGAGACCAGGGCGTCGCCCAATATAACAACGGGAATGCCGTTGTGTATGACGTCTGGGGCAACTGGGCCCCGAAATGCACCCGGGACAAGCTCCTGCTCGGCTTTAACACCGATCTGGGCTTTGCCGAAATAGACAGTTGGCCTCATGCCAACGACACAACCACCACCACATGGTGGGGAGCGGCGCTGTATGCCAAGTATCAGTTCAACAGCATTTACAGTTTGGCTGCCCGCGCCGATTATATACACACGGATGATAGCGGCCAAAAATTTGGCGCAGGCTACCCGACCAATGGCGGTGGAAGCGCGCAAAATTTTGGCGGTTATCTTGCGGGGTATAACAATGAAGACATATGGAGCCTGACCCTGACCAACGGCTTCAACATTGTGGACAACCTGCTGCTGCGTGCGGAATACCGCGTTGATATCGGAGACGATGTTACACGCACCACCAAGCTCAACGGTTTTGGCAATCCTCTTGGCACCGGCAATATTGCCAACACAGTCTCCGTCGAGGCCGTTTACACATTCTAGTGTTTTTGCTGCAGCAAACTTTGCTTTTCAGCGTCGGAGAGCGATGAGTTCTGGATGGCCGTGGCGGCGGCGGTTGGATCAGTTTTTGACCAACGCTGGTAAATTTTCTGGGTTTGATCCAGGCGCGTCTGGGTGTCGCCTATGGTGACCGACCAGAGGAGGGCTCCCTCAGGGTCACTGCGGACAACCTGATTGGTAAAGCCCAGTATCGCGGAGTCGCGGTTGCTGCCGGTCGGCAGTTGTTGCAGCCAGGTTGAAGCCTGGTAGGAGTCTTTGCGCGCCCACTCCGTGGCCATCGTGGTGTACACCCCGTTATTTTGAGTGCCGGCCGGCAGGGATGCGATCCATTTGGCGGCAGCGGCTGGATCGCTGCTTGCCCAGCGGCCGGCCACTGCGTTGGCCAGGGTGGCTTGGGCTTCGCCGGTCAAGGTCAGGGCGTAGGCGGCAGCGGTTTGGGGATCACTGCGGGCCCACTGGTTGGAGAGAGCGTTGATCACCTGGGTTTTTGTAGCGCCATCGGGCAGTGTTTTCAGCCAGGAGACGGCGGCGGCGGAATCGCTGTTAAGCCACTGGGCGGCCACATTGCGGACCAAGTTCGCGGCTGTGTCGCCGGTTTGTGATTGGGCATAAAGAATGGCAGCTTTGGGATCGGTCGCCGCCCAGTTGTCCACGATCGTGCGCTGGGCGGAGTCGCGATCGGCGCCCGCCGGCAACTGGCCCACCATCCAGGCGATGGCGGCTTGCGGATCCTTTTGAGCCCACTGCGAGGCAATCCCTTGGAACGCGTTGGATCTGTCATTTCCGGCGGGCAACTGCAGGGCCATCTGCGTGGCCTGGCCGATGTCTTTGGATGCCAGTTGGCAGAAGAGAGTTCCGTATAGCCCTCCTCTAGCGCCAAACATGCCCCCCATCCGCCCGCCGCCCGCATTGGTGTCACCGCTGGATTGAAGCAACTGCAGGGCTTTTTGCGGATCTTGCAGGGCCAATTGGCCGATGGCGGCTTGCAGAGCCGCGGAGCGTTGGCGCGGATCGGTGATTTGCTGGATCTGGTTGATGGCTTCCTGAGGATTGCTGGCGGCAACGGCGGCGAAGACGCTGGAAATGTTCATCAAATTGGAGAAACGGTTTTTGCCATCCAGCGCGGCGGCCATGGCCCCCTTGGGATCCAGATCCGCCCAGCGCCCCATGAGCATGGAGGTTGCCTGGAGCTTGGCCATGCTTTGCGGCATGGATTCCAGTTGTTTCATGATATGGGCCATATCTTCCGCTTTAACGGTGTCGAGGTAGGCTGACAAATCCTTCATCATGCGGTACGGATTGCTTTCCTTGAGTATGGAATTCAGATCACTGGCGGGAGCTGTCAAAGGATTTGATTTGGACTCTTCGACGCCTGCTTGGATGTTTGTTGCGACTGAGGCACCCAAGCCGGCGAGGTTGGAGCTTCCGGAATGGCTGGCGGCGTGGGTGCCTGTGGTTGTGGAAGCCGCAGGCAATATGGAAAAATAGCTGCCTGCCATGTAACCGATGGCCAGGGCGGTGGTACTGCTGATGCCAAGCAAGAGGGGCAGTCTCATGAATGGGAATTAAACCAGAAGTCAGTGATTTTGTTGCATTAAACGGCTCTTCGCTGTTTTGAGTGGGTTGTCGAGGGGAGGATAAGGGCTGCGATTTGACCCGGCAAGTCCCCTTTTTTGAGGGACTTAAGCGCGTCCTGGCAGCGGGTTTACGATGATGTTTGAGACTTTTGCGAAAAAGCGGAAAAAGGGGTCAGTCGTCTTATCTTGACAAAACCCAGAAGGAATATAGACAGGTGATATGGCGCGGCAGGTCAGGATTGAGTTTGCGGGGGCCATTTATCATGTGATGGCACGCGGGGATCGGCG